>NZ_JBQCDF010000071.1:0-6202 GCF_051961495.1 Cytophaga sp.
ATTTCATCACCTAACCGGTAGCCGCTTAAGGGTTGCGCAACAGAAACATAATATGTCAACAAAAATAGTATGACGGGAATGATTTTTTTCATGTATGAAAAGTTTTGAATATCTAACGTTTTTCAACCCGCGAAGGTTTAAAATTAGGCACTTAAGGTATCAATTTCTAATTGGTGTTAAAAGCAAGAATGTAATTATCGTGCTCAAAAAACTCAATTTTATAAGTTAAATCCCCGATATGGATGTTGGTTGTACCTTTGGCCAATCCGCTGCTGAAAGGATCAACGATAATATCATCCTTTAAAGAAAGGCCTTTTTCTCCGGCTAATTTATAGCCTGTTTCTTTAATGCACCAGTATTGAGTCATGTGGCGCACATCTTCTGAAAATTCTTCTTCAAACAGAAATTTTTTCCGGATAGCCAGAATTTTCTGGTCTATGCGTTCAATGTCAATCCCCACAGGTTTATTTTTATCGATTATAGCAGCCGCATATTCATGTGAGTGACTGATGGAAACATGTCCGTTCTGCTCGCAAAGGTAAGGACGCTTATCGGGCATTTTCTGAGTGCCTGCATAAGGCAGTTGTAAATGCTCACAAACCAGGCCTACGGTAAGACGGCTGGCAAGCCATTCCTGTTTTTTATGCGGATGTGAAATACTCGCCAGGTGTTCCTTTTCATGTGAAGCAAAAATATAGTTTTTTTCAAGTGCTGAAAGTTCCTCTTGAATATTCCAGAGTCCCCAGGCTCTGGACTCGTTCAGGCTATGAATGTTGGTTAATGGCATTTCAACTATAAATGGTAGGACAAAGTACGGCTTTTTTCAGAATTTGTTGGTAGAAATGATGCAGCAGGCATAAATATCCGCATTTGAACAGATTCATTTCCGGTTTTAATATAAAACAATTGTATTTGTTTTAAGTTCTTACCGGCATCCTGATCGGAGAGTGAAAGTTTTTGAACGGCACTTATGCACATTCAGGCTAATACAGAGGATAATACCTTAATAATTGGTAAATTTATAACATGATTGTGTTGTCGGGTGTATCGGAATACTTTATGCAAACAGATACCCGCCACCGGTCGTTTCAAGTATATTATGCAAGGACTTCACGTACATAAAATCGGCACGTATAAAGGGCATAAAGATTCTATTTATGCACTCGAACATGGCGTTACAGATTCTGCATTTTATACTTCCGGTGCCGATGGCCTGGTTGTGGCCTGGGATATGCAGAAACCGGACGAAGGGAAACTCATTGCAACCCTCCCGAATTCAGTATATGCGCTGCATTATGACCGGCATGCAAATGAATTGCTGATCGGTCAGAATTTTGAAGGGGTGCATGTGATTGATACTGTTTCAAACACAGAAAAGAGCAACGCGAAGATTACAAAGGATGCAATTTTTGACATCAAGAAAATTCTTGACTGGGTGCTTGTCGCAACCGGCGACGGCTGCCTGGTCGTGCTGGATGCAAGGGATCTCAGTGTAATTGCGAAACTGAAAATTTCAGAAGCGAGCATTCGTGTGATTGCCGTACATCCAAATAAAAAGCAGCTGGCAATCGGCAGCAGCGACCACTTGATACGCATTATAGATATTCCAAGCTTGCGGATATTACATACATTAAAAGGGCATACAAATTCTGTATTTTCCCTTGCTTATTCCCCTGATGGAGACTTGCTGCTGAGTGCAGGCAGGGATGCACAACTGAAAGTATGGGACATACTTACCTTTACGCCCATGCATTCGATTCCGGCACACATGTATGCCATCAATCACATTGCATTCAGTAAATCGGGAAAATATTTTGTAACAGCCAGCATGGATAAATCCATAAAGGTCTGGAATGCTACGGAATTTAAATTATTGAAGGTAATAGATAAATCGCGGCACGCCGGACACGGTACTTCAGTGAATAAATTGTGGTGGTCGGATTTTAATAACAACATTGTTTCGGTGAGTGACGACCGGACCATTTCCATCTGGAACCTGGAAATGCCCTTTGCAAAAGGTCACTGACATAGTAGAAAGAACGCATTAATAAATAGATCATGAAAGTTACCCCGATTGAAATAAGACAAAAGGATTTCAATAAAGTATTCAGAGGTTACGACAAAGAAGAAGTAGATGCTTTTTTGAAATCACTTTCGCAGGAATGGGAAAAATTGCTGGATGAAAACAGAGAAGTAAAAAAGAGACTTGAGCTGGCAGAGCGCGAAGTAAACCGTTTACGTGAAGTTGAAAGTTCTCTTTTCAAAACGATTAAAAATGCAGAAGATACAGGTGCTAACCTGATTGATCATGCGCAGCGCCAGGCGGATCTGCATATGCGTGAAGCACAGATGAATGCCGAAGCCATTATGAGTGAAGCAAGAACACGCGCACGCAAAATGGTTGAAGAAGCAGAACATGAAGCAAAGACTTTAGTTGGCAGTCTGGAAGATGATGTTGTATTGCTGCAAAAGGAATACAAAGAGATTGAATTCAAGAAAGAAAACGCCATACGTGAAATTCAGGCATTGGGTGAAAGCCTGCTGGATCGTGTGCAGCGTGAGAAGAATAAAGCTGGCAGAGAGGCGATCGAAGAGCGTATTGGGCATGTGTTGGAAGCTGCCAAGTCAATCAGTACAGACGTGAAAAAAGATTTCACCGCGCATGAATTGAAAACAACCATTACACCAATAACACCTGTCATCGATCCGGATGCACCGAAGCAGACAGAAGCAACCTTATTCCCTACACATACCATTCCACCGGCATACGAACCACAGCCAAAACCTGCCGAGAAAAAAGAACCTGCAGCGCAAAACTCCTTGTTTGATGCGGACGTAAAGAAGGAAGAGGAAAAGAAGACTTCACCTGAAGCAAAAAAAGACAAAGATAATTCAGGTTCATTCTTTGATACGATTTAATTCATGAGCGCTGTCATATCTCTGGAAGGTCTTAAATTCCATGCGTTCCACGGGGTTCATCCGCAGGAAAAGCTGGTAGGTTCTATTTTTATGGTAGATGTGCACTTAACCATGCAGCTGCCGGGAGAGGGGTTTCAGGACGAATTGGCAAATACCATTGATTACGAACGTGTGTATGCAACTGTCGCTGAAATTATGAAAGCACCCAGGTATTTAATTGAGACCCTGGCGGAAAATATCACGGAAGCTATCTTCCGTACACAGCCGCTTGTAGAAGAGGCACACGTGATTATTTCCAAAATGCATCCGCCGGTAGGAGGCGAATGCCTGAAATCAAAAATTGAACTTAAGAAGACGCGTTCGTATTAAACACAAAACCTGAGACTTCTTCCGAATCCTCATGGTCCAGCTCAATACCGGCAACATATAAGATATGTTTCTTCTCAATATATACCGGTAAGCCTTCAACCAGGTATTCATTATCACCTTCTTTTTTCTGATCAAAACCCAGCACAAAACTGGTGCCGGAGCAGCCGCTGCCGCGCACGCCAATCCTCAGTCCGTAGCCTTCAGGAATATTTTTCGTAGCCTTAATATGCGCAATCTGATTTAGAGCAAGTTGCGTAATGGTAAGCGGTAGAATATGTTGGTGGAATGCTGACACAGATTCTGATTATGGGCCCAGGTGCAAAGGAAGCACGCAAACGTTGTTATTATCCCTCAAAATTGTATATTTTTGAAGATTAAAAATACTGTTATGTTAGAATTCTTATCCGAATTTATAAAAATTGTTCTGCCGGCTGCGTTGGTGGTATATGGTATGTTCCTGATCGTTAAGATTTTTCTTCAAAAAGAATTTGAAAAGAGAGCTCTTGAGGTACAAAGTAAAAATATTGATATAAAAGTTAAGAATACGGAATTGGTATTGCCGATCCGTTTTCAGGCATACGAGCGTGTTTGTTTGTTTTTAGAACGTATTGCTCCGCATAATCTGATCCTAAGCTGTAATGAACCGGGTATGACTGCCGGACAACTGAAGCAGCAGATGCTGTTCAATATCCGCGAAGAGTTTGCGCATAACATGTCGCAGCAGGTTTATATGAGTGATGAAGCATGGAAGCATGTGAAAGACGCGATGGAGAATATTGTTTCTGTAATCAATAATTCTGCACAGATTGTACCTTCAGATGCCAAGGCTATTGACCTGGCGAAAATAATTGTAGAGGTACTGATGCAACTGCCGACAGAACCTACTGCTGAGGCTTTGCAATTCGTAAAAAATGAGATCAGACAAGTAATGTAAATTACGACTCTTGAAGAAAGAGAATGTATGAGTAAAACAGACAACAGATTAAAGATCGCTATCCAGGGCGGGCGCGCGTCCTTTCACGATATTACAGCACGTTATTATTTTGGCGAAGAGATTGACATTGCAGAATGTTCAACCTTCAGAGAGCTATGCAACCAGCTGAACACAGGTGTAGTTGATTACGCTGTCATGGCTGTAGACAATTCCATCGCAGCGTCCATCCTTCCCAATTATGCATTGATCGAAGAGTATGGTTTCAAGATCATCGGTGAGGTGTACCTTCAGATCAAGCAGTACATCATGTGCATTCCTGAAACAAAAGAAGAGAACATACGTTGGGTAATGTCACACTACATGGCATTGAACCAATGTGAGGAATATCTGCTGAACAGACCCATGATGGAACGCAGGGAATATCACGATACAGCGGATAGCGCAAAATATATCAAAGAGCATAACAGTGCAGACATTGCAGCCATTGCCAGTAAATATGCCTGTGAGTTATACGGATTAAAATTGATTGAAGAGGAAAGTATTGAAACGTATAAAAATAACTTTACACGTTTCTTTGTTCTGTCAACAGGAGAGAAGTTTAAAAACGATATACCAAACAAGGCAACCATCAGTTTCCGTTTGCCGGATGAGGTTGGTGCATTGGCCAAGGTGCTCCAGATTATTGTTGATAATGAGATCAACTTATCAAAAATTCAGTCGTTGCCGGTTTTTGGTACAGCAAACGAATATCGTTTTCATGTTGATTGTGAATGGACAGATTATGCTAAATTCAAAAAAGGCATCGCAATTAATTCCATTGTGGAAGATTTAAAAATTTTAGGAGAATATAAAAAAGGAGAATTGGTTAATGATTATTCCCGCAGCAAACAGGCTTAATACGGTTAAAGAATACTACTTTGTCCGCAAGCTGGAAGAGATTGCCAAATTAAATAAGGAAGGCAAAAATGTGATCAGCTTTGGCATCGGCAGTCCGGACCTGGCGCCGTCTGAAGCTACCGTGAATGCATTGGTACAAACATCAAAACTGCCGAATGCGCATGGGTATCAGCCTTACAGAGGTATTCCTGAATTGAGAGATGGTATATCTTCTTTTTATAAAAGTACTTATGGTGTTGACCTGGATCCGAACACGGAAATACTTCCGTTGATGGGTTCTAAAGAAGGTATTCTTCATGTATCGCTGGCGTTCTTAAATCCCGGTGATGAAGTGCTGGTGCCGGATCCGGGCTATCCTACCTATACCTCTTTGACTACATTGATCGGGGGACAGGTACGTAAATATGCATTGAGCGAAAAAAGCAACTGGCATCCGGATGTTGAAGAATTGAAAAAACTTGACCTCTCTAAGGTTAAGATGATGTGGTTGAATTATCCGCACATGCCAACAGGTGCAGAGGCAGACAGAGAGCAGATTGAAAAGATTGTTGCATTTGCAAAGGAATATAAAATATTGTTATGCTTTGATAATCCATATAGCCTGGTTTTAAATCAAAAACAACCATTCAGTATTTTAAGCATACCTGGAGCGAAGGATGTTGCAGTCGAATTCAATTCACTGAGCAAGTCTCACAATATGGCTGGCTGGAGAATAGGAATGATGGTAGGTTCACCGATCTATCTGAATCCCGCGCTAACGGTTAAAAGCAATATCGATTCAGGTATGTACCTGGGTTTACAGAAAGCCGCAGTCGAAGCGTTCAGGAATACAGCTGAATGGCATGCTGAACGTAATAAAGTATACGCAGACCGCCGGGAAAAAATATTTGGCATACTGGATAAACTCGGTTTTGAATATAACCGCAAACAGGTAGGTTTATTTGTATGGTGCAAACCTAAGGATGCTGCTGCTATTGGTGATATACCAGCTTTCATAGACCGCTTGTTAAATGAAGCCTATGTATTCTTTACGCCGGGAGCAATCTTCGGTGAGAGAGGGGAGGGATACTTAAGAGCATCGCT
>NZ_JBQCDF010000072.1:0-2364 GCF_051961495.1 Cytophaga sp.
GCAGTAGGTTACAGGAGTTGTTACCGCCGGTGCATTCGGTAATGGATTGATTGTTACTGTTACAGGAGCTGAAGTGGAAGCACAACCGTTTGCATCAGTAACTTTTACTGTGAAGGAGCCTGAACTTACATATAAAGACAAGGAGGCTGCTCCCGTACCGGTAGCATTTGTGCCGTTATACCATTGGTAGCTTAGACCTGTTCCGGTATTGGCATTTAAGGTTACACTGCCGCCCTGACAGAAGGTCGTTGGTGTCGTGGTCGTGATCGTTGCTGTTGGTAGTGCATTTACTGTTACAGTTGTTGCTGCTGAAGTTGCTTTGCAGTTATTTGCATTGGTTATTTCTACACTGTATGAACCCGCTGCTGTTGCTGTATAGGTCTGCGCTGTAGCTCCTGTAATGGCTGTTGTGCCGTTAAACCATTTGTATGAACTTCCTGCACCTGCTGTCAGTACCACATTGCCGCCTGAACAGAAGGCCGTTGGTGTCGTGGTCGTGATTGTTGCTGTTGGCAGTGCATTGACCGTTACAGTTGTAGCTGCTGAAGTTGCTTTGCAGTTATTTGCATTGGTTACTTCTACACTGTATGAACCCGCTGCTGTTGCTGTATAGGTCTGTGCTGTAGCTCCTGTAATGGCTGTTGTGCCATTAAACCATTTGTAAGATGAACCTGCACTTGCTGTCAGTACCACACTGCCGCCTGAACAGAAGGCCGTTGGTGTCGTTGTTGTAATCGTTGCTGTTGGTATTGCATTCACCGTTACTACCGTTGCTGCTGAAGTCGCCTTGCAGTTATTTGCATTGGTTACTTCTACACTGTATGAACCCGCTGCTGTTGCTGTAAAGGTTGAATTTGTTCCAACCTGTGCGGTTCCATTAAACCATTTGTATGAACTTCCTGCACCTGCTGTCAGTACCACATTGCCGCCCTGGCAGAAGGCCGTGGGTGTCGTGGTCGTAATCGTTGCTGTTGGCAGTGCATTTACCGTAACCGTATAAGCGGAACTGGCCTTGCAGCCATTGCCGTCTGTATAGCTGGCCGTATAGGCGCCTGCTTGTGCTGTTGTTATCGTTGAAAGCGTTATCTCTCTTGTCGATGCTGCATATCCGTTCGGACCTGTCCAGCTCCAGCCTGTATTTACCGTCGGCTGCGGACCCAGTACCACCGTACTGCCGGCACATACCGTGGCTGTACTGCTTTGATTCCATGCGCCGCCATCCTGCTGTGCATAAGGGGTAATCACTGGCAAGGCATTTACCGTTACTGCTGTCGCTGTAGAGGTCGCTGAACAGCCGCCGCTGTTGGTGATCGTTACCGTATAGCTGCCTGCTGCACTTGCTGTATACGTGGACAAGGTCGCTCCTGCTATCGGTGTCGTACCGTTCTTCCATACGTAACTGTAACCCGTTCCGCTGCCTGCATTTAATACTACACTGCCGCCCTGGCAGAAGCTCGTCGATGTACTTGTGGTGATTGATGCTGTCGGTGCCGTGCAGTTCAATCCTTTTAATATTATTGTACCCATCAGGCCCGGATTGCTCCACGTGTCATCTGTAGTGGCCATCCACGCCAGTTTGCCATCTCGCGCTCCGCCATCATCGTCGTCGTTGATCATTACATCAAAGCCTTCAAGCGCATTCACAGAGGCCGTGCCGCCCATCGTTGACCACGGAAGGCTTACCTCTACAATGTAGCCGCTTGCTGTATTGGTGATTGCCCGGCTGATACCGGCTACCGAATGGCCGTTGATCTCATACACCGAGGTCGCATCGTTCCATCTGAACGTATACTGCTGGTCATTGCTGCCATAGGTAGTCCCTTTCGTGTTACCCATGTCTATATAGATCTCTACGTTATCATCGTTATACACATCCGTGCCGCCATCGTTGCGTTTTACATCGTCTGTCACCTGAACCAGCACATACAGGTTACTCGCATCCCACATCGCTTTCCAGTTACCGGACAGATCCGAAGATGAGCTTACCGTGCCGCTGATCGTTTTACCGATGGTTGATGAACCATAATTATTCCACAGGCCTTCAACCGTACCATCGATTGTTGGGGCTGAGCCCGTCTGGTAAACAGGTTTTGCCACCTGTATATTGATTGCTGAGCTGGTGCCGGTGGCATTGGCTGCACTGGTGGCCTTCGCGGTGATGGTATAATTACCTGCTGCGGCTGCTGTGACTGTATACGTATAAGGGGCTGTGGCATCGGTGCCAAGCAATGTTGTGCCGTTATAAAAATCTACCTTGCTGATACTGCCGCTTGTGATGGTTGCCGTGGCATTCACTGTAATATTATCTCCTTCCGTATATACGGCATTATTCAACGGCGCCGTCAGGGTAACTGCGGGAACGGG
>NZ_JBQCDF010000073.1:0-7862 GCF_051961495.1 Cytophaga sp.
ACAGACCTATACAGCAACAACAGCAGGTAACTATACGGTAGAAGTAACGAATGCAAATAACTGCAAGGCTATTTCATCAGCAACAACAGTTACCGTAAACGCCCTTCCGACAGCAGCAATCACTGCAAATGGATCTACAGCCATTCCTCAAGGGGGAAGTGTGGAATTACAGGCGAATGCAGGTACAGGCTTTACTTATAAATGGTTCAAGGGATCTACACAGGTTGGGACAGGGGCAAGTTATATAGCAACCGCGGCCGGTGCATATACCGTTGAAGTGACAAATGGGGATGATTGTTCTTCGACCTCGCCGGCAACAACGGTAAGTGTCAATGCCAATCAACCTTCGGTTATCACAATCACTTCACCTGCAGCAAATGCAACAATAACGGGAGCGGTTGATATTGCAGTGAATGTTACAGATCCGGATGGAAGCATAACTCTTGTTGAGTTTTTAGATGGAAATACAGTGATCGGAACGAGCACAACAGCACCTTATGTATATACCTGGAATAATCCATCGGCGGGTCCTCATACAATTACAGTACGTGTGACTGATAGTAATGGCGGAATTACAGTTTCTGCACCAACGGAAATTACATCAAGCACACCTACAGGTGTTCAATTGCCGAATACATTGAATGCAAGTATATATCCCAATCCATCAAATAGTATTATGTACATTGATTCAGATGCCGATCTGTCAAATGCAAGCTTTATACTAATTGATGTTTTAGGCAGGGAAACAGTCGTTTCACCAGTGCTGACAGGGAGCGGGGCGAAGATAGATGTCACAGGTTTGAGTGATGGCAGCTATGTCTTTATCATTAACAACAATATTTCAATCTTGAGAAAGAAAGTTGCTATTATAAGATAATGTGCATTTTTATACTGATTATCTTGATGAATCATTAGATTTCAAGATAATCAGTATTTAATCAATGCTTTTATATTTCTGAAATTGATTTTCAAAGTTTATCATTGTTCCATGTGCAGACAATCCTGTAACTCTATTGTAAGAGAATGATAAGAGAATAAAAGGCTATGATTCTTTAGAAATGATACAATCGTTGTAAATAGGTAGACACTGATAATAATTGAATAAAAATAACTTCATCGGGGTCACATCTTTGTAGTATAACAGGTTCAAATAAATACGCCCAAGCCAATATCATCGGTATTGATTTGGGCATATTTATTTGAACCCGTTTCTTTTCATTGCTATACGTTCGATCCCGATGAGGCGAATATGTATAGCAATATGCTACTTTATATTGATATTAAAATCATTGAAATATGAATAGTATTTATCAGCGTAGGGTGTAAAGAAGAATGTGAATGGGAGAATTAGCGGATGATTGTTAAGTATACCGCTGCTTGTCCTTCCATAAGCAAAATATATAATCCGGCGTCAAGCAATTTGCCGTTGCGATCGGTACCATCCCAAACAATGGGGGCCTGCAGGGTATTGACTAAATCTCTTTTTAAATCATATACGGAAACCTTACCTGTCTTTTCAATATAATAAGTATCAGTAATGCCGTCTCCGTTAGGTGTTAATACGGGATCACAATTCTCAATTTTACTTAATGTAAAGTTGTCGGTAGCTTTGCAATTCTTAGAATCAATAACAGTCAGAAAATAATTACCTGCTTCAATGTTTTCTGCAATTGGGTAGGTAATTAATTTACTTGATGCATTCGTTGAAAGCTGGTATTGGAAAGGAGCTGTTCCGCCGGCAATTTGATTTTGTGAAAAATCAACGGTATAGCCTTTGCTGCAATCTTTACTCATCACAAATACATTCGGAATCTGTAATTCCAGGCAAGGTAGCACAGAAATTGTAAAGCTTGATGTATTTAACTTCAGTGCAGGAATAAATGGATTATAAATTTTTAATTGATATGTTCCTGCATCAGTATTTGTCAGGGGAGAGAATGAATAGGTAGCAGACGTAGAACTGTCTATAACAATTCCATTTTTCATCCATACATATATATTCGTAGAAAGTGGAGCAGCAGCAGGATAACTTAATGTATAATTGTTTTCAGCCCTTGCATTGATATCCGAAAATGGAATGGTACGTTGGGGGGAGTATACAAATGTTGCCGATGTATTCTGAAGAACTGGTTGAATATCTTCAAATGTGAGCAATGCGGAACAGACATTCAGCATGGTTAGTGCCGGCTTGTTCTGTACATCAGGTATATCATAAAACGGGTTGTCGTATATGTAACACAGCTGAAGAGTTGTTATCAAATCAAGGCCCTTGAAGCTTCTGATGTTATTGCTCCATGCATATAATGTTGTAAGGTTGGTAAGTTTCTCAAGTCCGATGATCGTATCAATGCCTGTTTTATGTACGTGTAACTCTATTAGATGTGTGCAGGCGGATACATCAATGAAAGATACATTTATTGGATTCTGTCCCATAACAAACTTCTTAAGTTGCGGGAATTGCGCAAGCTGGGGGAACTGTGTCATGTTATTATTACTGCAATACAGTGATAATAATCCTGTTGAACCCGAAAGGTCAGGGAAAACTGTTAACTTATTATTCACTACCTGAAAGTCAACTAAATGTATGCCGGATAAGTCCGGTAATGATGTTAATTGATTATTGGATGCATAAAAATTAAGCAGTCCGGTGGTCGCAGAGATGTCCGGAATGGTAGTAAGGTTGTTATTACTTAAATCCAGTGTGCTGATGCTCTTAAAATACTGTATGCCGGTCGCATCGGAAATGTTGGAAAAGCGTAGGTCCAACGTATTTGGTAATACAGCAGCTTTTGAGATATCCAGTAAATTGCCCTGCATTACCTGCGGGTAAGACGACATTAATTTATTTGTCAGATTATTATCAGGCAGTGCAATCGTTTGGCTGAATGCATTACAAATAGTGATAAAAAGGATAGATGTTATTAATATTTTCATCACGTTAATGTTATCTGACAATAGTTAAATCTACTTTTTCTTTGCGTCCATCGGAATAATGGATAAAGGCAATATATATGCCTACCGGAACAGATGAACCTTGTCTGTCATTTCCGATCCATTCTTCATTTCCGGATCCAAAAGGCAGACTATAAATTTCTTTTCCTGATTTATCATAAATGAGGATTGTACCGGATGCTCCTGACTCGTACACAGGCTTCCATTTTTCATTATAATCCGGATTGAAGCTATAAGATGTATTCATGGCGCACCATTTATCAGCTATAACAGCCTTTGTCTTATATGCACATTCTTTACCATATGTAACCAGGATTTCATGTGCACCCGCTGGTAAATTTACAAAATTACCTTTCGTTCCTTTATTACTTTGCATATCTACCTGGAATGTATACGAATAAGCGCCATCCGAAATAATGGATATGCTTCCCGTTTCTTTTTCCCTGCACGAAGCTTCTGTATTTATTTTAAATGATCTGTTACATGGATTTTTTTCTTCATTCACAGTAACAGTTTCATCTTTTTTATCTGTTGATTCAGCTGGATTGTGCTGCGTCGTATTTTCAGAAACTATATTTTTTTCTGTAGTGCTGCTTTTTGTTACTACATCCGCTGTATTTGATTGTTGATTGTTTGCCTGGTTATTATGAAGTGTATCAATTGGAGCTTTTGTAATGGATTGATTAAATCCATTTTCGCCACTTGATAAACTTTCTTTGGATGTAACAGGTGTATTTTTTTGTTTGTTAATGTTTTCTGTTGCAGTGATTTTATTATCCTCTCCTTTAGGATCCGTTATATTGACTTTGTTTGTTGAAATAAAGTATGTTGTTACGCCTGAGAGCAGGGCCAATGAAAGAAGCGTAATGGTTCCTGTTTTCTTCCAGTTAACGGGAGGTTTATATTTAATATTTTTAAGGTCGTTGCCAATCGTATTTTTTAGTTCTGCCAGGGATGCGTAATAAATAGCTTCATTGGCAGCGCGGACTTCAGTTACTCTATCAGCTAATGAAGTGTCCTGAGCAATTCTTTCTTCAAAAGCAAGACGCTCAGCCTCCGGCATATCTCCATTAAGATAGTTTTCAATCAGGTCAAATAATTCGTCTTGCAGATTCAATTTCTTAATAGGTTTAATGTTTCTTTATTTTCAGAAACAAGTTTTGTAAAATACTTTTTGCAACGGTAATGTTGATTCTTTGCCACTTTCTCATCTTTCATTCCCATCAGCATGGAAATTTCTTTCATGCTTTTTTTATCAAAGATTACATAAGAAAGAATTTTTTTGCAGTTATCTTCCAGTTTATCAAATAGGGTTTGAAATACTGTTAGTTGCTCATTTTTGATCATGTCTCCCAATTGATCGCCTTCATCACCAATGTCAAAACCTGTAAAAGAAGTCTTGATCATCCTTTGCTTTTTCCGGGAAATATCAATCCATGCGTTTTTTGCTACTCTGAATAAAAAGGCATCAAGTTCATATTCTTCCTTGTATTTACCGTTCCGAACGTATTGGAACAGTACAATGACAGCATCCTGAAACACATCGTCAGCATCATCCAGCGTACCCGAATTCATCAAAATGAATTTTCGGATTTTCCTGAGGGGATCTTTATATAAATATGCTAACGCCTCATTATTTTTTCCTGTACGAATACACTGAATAATGATTTTGGAATTATCTTTCATTTCTCAATCTACGCAAGTCATTAAAAAAAGTCAGCAGTTAATATATAAAATATTATATTTAACGAATTTAATTTAAATATTAAACTTTTCAATAACCGTACAGATGTATTCAATCCTGAAATCACGCAAGCGAAAAATGCCTGTCATCGGGATTGTTTTTTTATTCGCAAGCAAGTCTTTTTATTGTCAGGCACAACTAACGAATACTGTATTTGAAGATTTTACTCAAACAGCCATTAATCCTTATCTGATAAACCCTGCAGCTGCTGACACTTCTTATAACTTTAAGGTTGGCATAAATGCCATAGATGAATTGGGATTGGTAAAATATGTGAATCGTTTTTATCTGGACGCCGATAAAAGAATCCGTTCAGGCCGTTCAAATTCATATCACTTTGTTGGTTTGCAAACCCTCAATTCAAAAATCGGACAATACATTTCCAGAAGCCGGATGCAATTGCGTTATGCATGGTATATGCAGTTAAGTCCTAAAGCAGCATTATCAGCAGGGATATCTCTGGGTTTTATTAATTATGCATTCCTCACTACACAGGGTGGAACAGGAGGATCGGACTTCGGGCCGGATGGCTCGCTGGGCATACATTATGTCAGAGAAAAAACGAAAATTGGTTTTGCCATTCAGCAGATTTTTTCTCCTGTATTAATGCCGGTGAATCAAACATTTAAGTTAAACAGGCTATATAATATAGATGTTTCACAGGGATTCAGGCTTGCACCCAGAGTCCGGGTAAATTTGTTTGGCGTACTTCAATATTCCGGACAGAATAATTTTTCCTATAGTGCCGGCTTTATGAGTGATGTTTCAGAATATGTGTTAATTGGAGTGAATAATTTTTGCCTGAAGAAGACTTCATTTAATTTTGGTATTCAGCACATTCGGATATTTGAATCAGAGCTTTCGATCATTACTACCTATAGTGTTTATACAGCTGCCTTGCCTTCTCCTAATAGCACATTAGAACTTTTTATGACTTTTCAATTATAATTTTAGATTTAACTGATGACCTTTTGAGGTAAGCTGCGTAGCCTGTAATATTTCCCAGGAAAAAACGCAAATATAAACTCAACAGGTGGTCAGTATGATAAAACGATTGACTTTAGGATTTAAAACCAAGGTAATTTTTTGCCTTGTTATGATTGTTTTTTATAGAGCAAATACCCTTGCCCAGATTTCCAATCAGCCCGGTACCAATGGTATACAGACATATGTAAATCCAGTATTACCTGGTGATCACCCGGATCAGACATTAATGCGTGTGGGGAATGACTTTTATTCTACCGGTTCTAATTTTCATTTTACACCTTATCTTCCGATTCTGCATTCAACAGATTTAATGCATTGGGAGGTAATTGCTCGTGTAATTCCTCCCACATCAAGCATTCCTAATAATGATGCACCTGCAGCAGGTACGTGGGAGGGAGCCCTTGCTCAATTCAACAATAAGTTTTGGGTATACTTTTCAAACAATGCCGGAGGCGGACAATATTTCTGTACTGCAACGAACATGGCTGGTCCATGGTCTGCACCTGTAAAAGTTAATACCAACACAGGTGTGTATGGATATGACAATTCCATTTTTGTGGACGATGATGGCACACCTTATATGTTATTGAAAAACGGTCAGGATCTCAACGGTCTTCAGAAATTAGGTATGGATGGACAGCCTGTTGGGCAAGCTATAAACATGAATTGGATAAATTCCAACGGACATCCTTATAGCTGGGCTGAAGGTCCGGTAATGTGTAAGCGTAATGGACGGTATTATTTATTTGTTGCAGGCGATGTAAGCGGTGGACAATTTGTTCTTAGTACGGCTAATCTTACTGCAGGAGAATCAGGCTGGACAAGACATGGTACTTTTTGGCAAAACGCAACGAGTCCCGGAGGCTTTACAGGTCCGAATCACATATCACAACCTATAAAATTAGATGACGGAACCTGGTGGTGTCTGTCGCATGCATACAACAACGGTGGCTGGGAAGGACAAGGCCGTCAAAGTCATTTACATCAGGTTATCTGGGATGCGAATGGTGTACCCAAAGGCGTGCCGGTAAATACAAATCCGGTACTCGGCCCCAATTTGCCAAACAATAGTATCAGTTATGAATTTGACAAATCAGATTATTTTGAATCTTCTACATTAAGTTTAAACTGGCATTTTTTTAATAAGACAATGGCGTCTACTTCCAGATACAGTCTTAGCGATCGCCCTGGTTTCTTAAGATTAAAACCGGGAAGTGCTACAACACATATTTTACAAAAAGATAAAGGACAATATTATTCGCTGACCACTAAAGTAGATTTGAATGCAACTGCAAATGGTCAACAGGCTGGTATTCGGATGATGAATGGAAATGATGATTTATTTTTCACACTCTATACCTCTTATAACAATGGGAAGAAAATAGGAATGGCCTTTAATGGTAGCAGTACGGAAGTAACTAATACAATAGGTACTACTGTGTGGTTGCGGGTAGAACGTGCTGCCCATATACTTACAGGGTTTTACAGTGCGGATGGACTTGTCTGGACTCAGCTTGGCACAAAAGATATATCCAGTATGGATAAATCACAAACAAACTGGAATCAATGGGTAGGTACATCAATTGGTTTATATGCGTCGGCTGCAAGTGCAGACTTTGACCAATTTTCTTATCGGTATGGCTTTGTTCCGATCCGTGTAGAAGGAAGAAATAACTGGTATGGAGTAACATTTGCAAACAGGACTCCCGGCCGTGTAGTAACAAATAGTACTTCCGGTGATTGGCTGATGCTGGCTGGTGTGGACTTAGGATCCGGCAGTAAAGTTACTACAGGTATTGAAGTGAATGCAGCTTCTGCCAGTAGCAATGGAAGCCTTGAAGTATGGCTGGACAACATTGGGGGAGATGGAACAAAAGTAGCAACCATTGCCATTGCAAATACAGGAGGAAATGATGTATGGGCTAATGTAACATCGAATTTTAGTGCATCTGGTCAGCATGATGTATATCTGAGATGGATCGGAGCGGCTGGTATCTTTAGTGTTAATACGATTCGCTTTTTATCAGGAACAGCAGCACCCGTTCCCGCAGTTACCCTGACGGCGCCGTTGAATAATGCCGTATATACGGAAGGAGATAATATTACAGTGAATGCCACGGCAACCATCACAAGCGGCAGTATCAGCAAGGTAGATTTTTATAACGGCACAACATTGCTT
>NZ_JBQCDF010000074.1:0-2568 GCF_051961495.1 Cytophaga sp.
GAAGTTTTCATAAGAGTAGGATAGATTAAGGGTGAATTAAGATTTCCAGTTAGCAGGTTTTTTCTGCGTACGCATTTCAGTAAATGCAATTGTTTCATCTTCTTCTTCAGAATTGATGAACGTATTGAAACGTTTTCTCAACTCCGGATTTTCGACCACTTCTTTCCATTCGCAGTGATAAGTGTCAACCAATAATTGACATTCTTTCTCTAACTGACTGCAAATACCCAGACTATCGTTTATGATAACATCTTTTAAATATTCTATTCCGCCTTCTAATTTGTTCAGCCATGTAGCGGTACGCATCAAAGGTTCAGCCGTACGGATGTAGAAAATCATGATACGGTCAATGTATTTGATACACGTCTCATCATCAAGGTCTGATGCAAACAATACTGCGTGCTGTGGTTTTGCGCCACCATTACCGCATACATATAAGTTCCATCCTTTATCTGTTGCAATGATACCAAAGTCTTTGCCTTGTGCCTCCGCGCATTCACGTACACAACCGGATACAGCCATTTTTACTTTGTGTGGGGAGCGGATACCTTTGTAACGCTCCTCGATACGGATCGCATAGGATACAGAATCCTGTACCCCGAATCTGCACCAGGTAGAGCCTACACAGCTTTTTACGGTACGTAATGATTTTCCGTAAGCATGACCGCTTTCAAAACCAGCCTTGATCAGCTCTTCCCAGATATCAGGCAACTGATGCACAGGTGCTCCGAATAAATCGATACGCTGACCTCCGGTGATCTTACAGTATAAATCGTATTTTTTAGCAACCTCGCCCAATACAATCAGTTTGTCTGCAGTAATCTCTCCTCCGGCAACACGCGGTACAACCGAGTAGGTACCGCCTTTCTGAAGGTTTGCCAGGAAACGGTCATTTGAATCCTGGATCGTCGCCTGTTTAAGAATCACTTCATTCCATACACTTGCAAGGATTGATGCCACGGCAGGTTTACAGGTTTCGCAACCATCACCTTTGCCCAACTTATCCAGGATCACATCGTAATTTTTATATTCATTCACTTTTATCAGGTCAAGTAATTCCTGACGTGAATAATCGAAGTGTTCACATAAAACTTTTTTAACAACCGTACCCTGAGATTTTAATGTTTCAGAGATCAGGTCATTTACCATTGGCACACAACCGCCGCAACCAGTACCGGCTTTGGTACATTTTTTCATGCCAGCCAGATCTGTAACTCCCTGGTCTGTTACCGCGCAGCATATAGCACCTTTGGTAATGCCTTCACAGGAGCAGATCAGCGCTTCATCCGGCAAGCTCATTACACCAGAGCTACCGCCTTCTGATTTACCTTCACCACGTGCGCCCAGAATCAGATCTTCTGGATCCGGCGGTAAAGCCATCTTGTTGTTAACCATCTGCAGCAACATGTTATAGCTTTCAGCATCGCCCACTAATATCCCACCTATAACACGTTTTTTATCTGCCGATAAGTTCAGGCGTTTGTATACACCTTTATCTTTATTTTCGTAGGTAATCGCAACCGAACCTTCTTCTGCGCCAAAGGCATCTCCAAAGCTGGCTACATCAACTCCGATCAATTTTAATTTTGTTGACATGTCAAACGAACGGAATTCCTTCGAATGTTCATTGATCAGATTCTCTGCTACAACTTCAGCCATCTCATATCCTGGCGCAACCAGACCATAGATCATTCCCCAGTGCAGCGCACATTCACCGATTGCAAAAATATTCGGATCGGAAGTCTGTAATGAATCGTTCACTTCGATCCCGCCCCGTGGACCTACTGTTAGGCCTGCTTTCTTGGCAACTTCATCTCTTGGCTTGATACCTGCTGAGATAACAACCATATCCAGTTCCAGGCGTGTATCGTCTGCAAACTGCATGGCGCTTACAGCCTCATCGCCATCAAAGTAAGAAGTGTTTTTATTTAAATGGATGGTTAATCCTAAGGATTCTAGTTTTTCCTGCAGCATTTTTGAACCTGCCTCATCCAGTTGACGTGGCATGAGGCGCGGCGCAAATTCAATCACGTGTGCTTTTAAACCCAGGTCAATCAAAGCTTTTGCAGCTTCAAGGCCTAAAAGTCCACCACCGATTACAGCACCAACTTTTGATTTTTCTGCCTGATTGATCATCATTTCAAGATCTTCAATCGTGCGGTATACATAGATGCCATCTTTTTCAACACCTTTAATCGGAGGAACGAAAGCGCTGGAGCCGGTTGCGAGAATTAATTTATCATAGCTATAAATTGCACCTGAAAATGTTGTTGCCTGTTTTGCTTGTTTATCAATAGATATGACCGGGTTGCCTAAGACCAGATCAATATTGTTTTCGGCATACCATTCCAAGGGTGCCATGGTTAAATGGTCTGCAGAGCGTGTTGAAAAGTATTCACTCAAATGAACACGATCGTATGCAGGCCTTGGTTCTTCTCCAAGCACGGTAATCTTAAATTTGCCTGAGGGGTCTTTTTTCTTGAGTTTCTCACAAAACTTGTAACCAACCATACCGTTGCCTACAACCAGGATCTTTGTTTCGTTTTTCATAAGTAAAAGGGACTAATG
>NZ_JBQCDF010000075.1:0-3440 GCF_051961495.1 Cytophaga sp.
AACCACGACACCAACAACGTTCTGTGCAGGTGGCTCAGTAACATTAACAGCAAACGCAGGATATTCTTATAAATGGTTTAATGGAACCGCACAGGTTGGAACAAATTCAACCTATACAGCAACAGCAGCGGGTTCATATACAGTAGAAGTAACGAATGCATCTGGTTGTAAAGCTACTTCGGCAGCAACAACTGTAACAGTAAGCGCCACACCGACAGCAGTAATCACGACAACAACACCAACGACATTCTGCCAGGGCGGTTCTGTAGTGTTAACAGCAAGTGCAGGTTCATCTTACAAATGGTTTAATGGAACCGCACAGGTTGGAACAACCTCAACGTATACAGCAACAACTGCTGGATCATATAGTGTAGAAGTAACAAATGCGGCAGGCTGCAAAGCAACTTCAGCAGCAACAGCTGTGACAGTAAGCGCCACACCGACAGCAGCAATCACGACAACAACACCAACGACATTCTGTGCAGGTGGCTCAGTAACATTAACAGCAAGTGCAGGTTCATCTTACAAATGGTTTAATGGAACCACACAGGTTGGAACAACCTCAACGTATACAGCAACAATAGCAGGATCATATACGGTAGAGGTCACCAATGCAGGTAACTGTTCAGCAATTTCATCAGCAACAACGGTAACAGTGAATGCACTACCGAATGCACCAACAGTTACAACTCCTGTAACCTACTGCCAGAATGCATCAGCAACAATACTGACAGCAACAGGCACAGGCCTGAAATGGTATGCGGATAATACGACAACAACTGCACTGGCAGGAGGAGCACCGACACCGGCAACAACAACAGCAGGTACAACGAACTATTATGTATCGCAGACAACAAACGGTTGTGAGAGTCCAAGGGCACAGATAGTAGTTACGGTGAATGCACTACCAATAGCAACGATCACTACAACGGCACCAACAACGTTCTGTGCAGGTGGCTCAGTAACACTAACAGCAGATGCAGGAAGTTCATACAAATGGATGAACGGAACGTCTCAGGTTGGAACAAATTCAACCTATACAGCAACAGCAGCTGGATCTTATACAGTAGAAATAACAAATGCATCAGGCTGCAAAGCAACATCAGCAGTAACGGTAGTAACAGTCAATGATCTGCCTTTGGCAGAGATTACCGCATCAGGTCCAACCACCATTCCTGCAGGCGGCAGTGTAACCTTGAATGCCAACACCGGTCCCGGCCTTACTTACAAGTGGTTTAAGGGCAGCACGCAGGTAGCTACGGCAGCCAGCTATGCTGCAACAGAGGCCGGAGTATATACGGTAGAGGTAACCAATGCATCGGGTTGTTTTTCAACCTCTGCCGGCAAAACAATAAACATCAATACCAATCAGCCTTCGGTTATTACAATTACTTCACCGGCAGCAAATGCAACAATAACAGAAGCGGTTGATATTGCAGTGAATGTTACAGATCCGGATGGCAGCGTAACGCTTGTAGAGTTTTTAGATGGGAACACAGTTATTGGAACAAGTACAACAGCACCTTATGTATTTACCTGGAACAATCCATCAGCGGGCGATCACGTAATTACAGTTCGCGTGACAGACAGCAATGGCGGGATCACGGTTTCAGCACCGGTGACTGTAAACAGTACACCAATAAGTACGGGAATAGCAGGCTTCAATTCGATTACAGCCAATGTGTATCCGAATCCTGCAAATGGTGCGGTGTACATTGATACAGATACAGATTTATCAAATGCAAGTTTTACAATGGTAGATGTCTTGGGAAGAGAAGTTGCAATTTCTTCTGTGATAACAGGAATCGGAGCAATGGTAGATGTCAGCAACATAAGTGAAGGTACCTATGTTATGATAATCAAACTGAATGATTCAATTTTCAGAAAGAAAATTAATGTGATTAAGTAAGATTAATAATTTCTTTATGATAACTGAGGTTTATTTAATGAACTAATTAGTATTTACGATGATTTATTCAAACTCTTATTTTAAAAAAGGAGTAGATTACTGCACTATGAAATATATTCCTTGTCTTAGGATAGTATTTTGTGCTGCGTTATTTTTTTTACAAAGTAAAGTATTGATCGCGCAACAAACACTAAAAGTAAATTTGTCAGGTACGATCAGGCCAGTTACACATTGCGCATCCGGATCACTTTACGGAGTAACGGAAACATTGCCGACTGATATTGCAAATTTAGTGGCTCCCCTTAAGCCATGTACGTTTACACAACCTGCCATTAGTGGGAATGGTCATCAGCAACCTATAGGTGGGGCTATTGCTGTTTCTGGAAGATTAGCATCTACAACTGGACAAGTAATGATTCGGTTGGCAGATATAAACGCTGGATGGCCTTATAACTGGCCGGGTCAATCGAGCTGGCTCTCCCAGGTTACAAGTATTATTAACAGTAAAAAGTCATCGGGAAGAAATAATTATTATGGTTATGAAATCTGGAACGAGCCGGATGGAACCTGGAAAACTGCCAGCGGAGATTTTCATTCTGTATGTTGGAAGCCTACGTATGATTTAATTCGCTCTTTGGATCCACAAGCAAAGATTATTGGACCTTCCTACTCATATTATAATTCCAATAGTATGAAAAATTTTCTTACATACTGCAAAAATAACAATTGTCTTCCCGATGTCATATGTTGGCATCAATGGGGATCAGGAGGTTTTAGCAGTGCTATAGACAATTATAGGGCTTTGGAAATTAGTCTTGGAATTTCCCCAAGAGCGGTAAGTATCAATGAATATTCATCAGAAACTCATACATACGAAGGTTGTCCTGGTGTCTCTGTTCCATTTATTTCAAAGTTTGAACGTAAGCAAGTGGAAAGTGCTTGTATTTCATGGTGGTTCACCAATTTACCTGGCAGGCTAGGTAGTCTTTTGACTTCAAACAACCAGAAAGGCGGAGGTTGGTGGTTATATAAATGGTACGGAGATATGACAGGCAATATGGTGAGTGTAATACCTCCGAATGATAATAGTGATGGAATAGATGGTTTTGCTTGTCTTGACCTTAGTGCAAATTATGCCAGTATTTGTTTGGGTGGAAATTATAAAGGGGTAGTGAATGTCGCTGTCACAGGTATTCCAGGTTCTTTTGGAAGTCAGGTTAATGTGAAACTCGAATATGTCTCATGGACAGATAAAGACACTCCTGTTTCTGGTACTGCAGATATATCTACTACCCCTTATACTGTTTCAAATGGAGCGATTACAGTACCTGTAAATGTATCAAATCCTTTATATGCATATCGTGTGTATATTACTCCGGTAACTGTCAATCCCGTTCCCGCAGTTACCCTGACGGCGCCGTTGAATAATGCCGTATATACGGAAGGAGATAATATTACAGTGAATGCCACGGCAACCATCACAAGCGGCAGTATCAGCAAGGTAGATTTTTATAACGGCACAACATTGCTT
>NZ_JBQCDF010000076.1:0-11451 GCF_051961495.1 Cytophaga sp.
ACTGGTCTATGCCGTTAAGCTACAGCAAAACAAATTCAAGTTTCGGTGCACGAAGTGGTCGTTGGCATTATGGTATTGACCTTGATCTTGAAGTAGGAGATCCCGTGATGGCTTGTTTTGATGGTATTGTACGGATTGTACAATACAACTCCGGTGGATATGGCTATTATATTTTGATTCGTCATTACAACGGCTTTGAAACCTTATATGCCCATTTAAGCAGACAGGATGTAAAAGTAGGACAAATTGTAAAAGCAGGTGAAGTTATCGGTTTAGGTGGAAATACAGGCAGAAGCAGCGGACCGCATTTACATTTTGAAGTACGTTATGCAGGCAATGCATTCAATCCTACGTACATGTATGATTTCCCGAATCATAAACTTCGTTCGGCTACATTTTCTCTGATACCTGAACATTATGCGTATGCAAAAGAAGCCCGTAAGGTTTATTACCATACCGTTCGTTCCGGACAAACATTGGGCATGATCAGCAGAAAATATGGTGTTTCTGTTACACAGATCTGCCGTTTAAACCGTATTACTACCAAAACCGTTATCCGCGCCGGACAACGCCTGCGGATACGATAAACGTATGATACAAAAAGTAGACATACTTGTTTTTGCAGCTCATCCCGATGATGCTGAGCTGGCTTGTTCAGGGACGATCCTTAAACAGATTGGACTAGGAAGAACGGTTGCAGTTGTTGATTTAACCGCCGGAGAATTAGGTACCCGGGGGACTCCGGAAATACGGGCACAGGAATCAGCAGTGGCCACCAAACTGTTAGGACTGACAGCCCGCTATAACGCAGGTTTTGCAGATGGCTTTTTCGAATCGGATAAAGAACATTGTGTAACGTTAGCTTCATACATTCGGTATTTTCAGCCGGAGATTGTCTTGTGTAATGCCATTGATGACCGTCATCCGGATCATGGGAAAGGATCCGAGCTAGCTTCCAGAGCATGCTTCCTGGCAGGACTTAGAAAAATTGAAACAACCTGGGAAGGTAATACACAAACTGCCTGGAGACCTAAAAACGTGTATCATTATATTCAGGATCGATACATCCAGCCGGATTTTATTGTAGACATCAGCGATCAATGGCAAGGAAAGCTTGCGTGCATCAAAGCATTCAAATCTCAGTTCTACACTGCTGAAACAGCTAGCAATGCTGAACCGCAAACATATATTTCAGGAATAGGTTTTTTAGAATTTATTGAAGCCCGGGCCAAAGAATACGGCCATGCGATTGGTGTTACCTACGGGGAAGGCTTTACGAAAGAGAAACAGGTAGGAGTAAAGGACTTATTTGATTTAATATAGCATCATATTAAAATCCCAAATTCCAAAAAACAAATTCCAAACAATAGTTCAATCGTTTGGAATTTGTTTTTTGGAATTTGGGATTTGGGATTTCTTGTCAAGGGCATATTCTATAAATATTCCATCGTATATTTTCTTCCAGATCGTAAACAATTCTGTCATGCAAGCGGCTTGGCCTGCCTTGCCAGAATTCAAAATAATTAGGCTTAAGCGCATAGCCGCCCCAATAAGCGGGCCTTGGGACAATAGTACCTTCCGGAAATTTTTTTTCGTAATATTCAATTCTTTTTTCCAGTTCCTCGCGACTTGCAATTTCTTTGCTCTGTTCCGAAACCCAGGCGCCTATTTTGCTGGCATAGGGACGGCTTTCAAAATATTTATCAGAATCTTCTGTAGAGACTTTATCAATTGTGCCTTCAATACGCACCTGACGTTCCAGTTCAGGCCAGAAAAAATTTAACGCTCCGGATGCATTCTGTTTTATATCATCACCTTTATGACTTTGGTAGTTGGTATAAAATACAAAACGGGCATGCTCTATTCCTTTAAGCAGAACAATTCTTGATGCTGGTTTTCCTTCTTTACTTACGGTAGCAAGATTCATTGCCGTAGCCTCCAATGCATCAGCTTCCAGTGCTTGTTTTAACCACAGGTTAAATTGCTCAATCGGAGATGCCAGTACATCTTTCGTATCCAGTGTTCTGGAAGAATAATCCTTCCGGATGTCTGCTAAATTCGTTTTCATATTTTACTTAAGATTATTATAAGAAAACGTATTTTATACAGCCTTCTTATAAGTCCTCTTAAAATTAATCATTTGTTTTATAATCCAAACTACCATCAGTATTGTAATAACACCATTCACCTTCTTTTACTCCATTGGAATAATTACCCTGAGAAGAAACAATACCAGTCGAATAATAATAGATCCAATTACCGCTTTTAATGTTGTTCTGATAATTGCCTTCTTCTTTTTTATATCCGTTTGCGTAATAGAATTTCCAGTAACCTGAGAGCTGTCCGTTGGAATAATTGCCTTCCCGCATCAGTTTTCCATTGCTGTAATACATTTTCCAATAGCCGCTTGCATGGCCGTTTTCGTAATTGCCTTCTGCACTTTTAATATTTGAGTTGGGATAGTAGGAAACTTTGTAACCATTTGTATTTGTATGTGTGTTCGGCACTACGAACCTGTTGGTATCCGGTACAACCGGATAGTAGTTGTAGGGATATGGAGTATCGTAATGCTTGCTGCATGCAATCATGAAAAATACAGGAACCGCCAGTAGGGCAACGAACAGGTTTTTCATAGGATTAATTTTATATATTATATAATAATATAACACAAAAATAACAATAATCACTTTTCCTTATAGATAATAAATTCAGTAGCTTTAGGTGCGTAGGGCTTTAGATGTAGCTTTATATGACTTTTACGATAATAATTTTTCACATAGGTAGAAATGAATAATTAATAACAATAGTTGTTTACTTCGTAATCATTTTTTTCGATATTGAAAATAAATAAAAACTTATCGATGCTGACTAAAGGGAAAATATTGATATCAGAGCCGTACCTGGGCGATGCCACTTTTGAAAGAAGTGTAGTGTTGCTTTGTGAGCATAACGATAGCGGCGCCTTTGGTTTTATGTTGAATAAATCAACAAGTCTTACAATAAATTCTGTATTGGAAGAAAAATTATCGTTTGAGAAGAAATTATTTTTAGGCGGACCTGTAGCGCAGGATTCTTTATTTTTCTTATTGCGTCAGGAATCAGCTATATTGAAGGATTCGGTTCATATAAAAGATGATTTATATTGGGGTGGAGATTTCGATCATTTAAAGCTTTTAATTCAGGAAGGGAAATTGAAACTGGATAATTGTCGATTTTTTTTAGGATATTCGGGCTGGGGAGAAGATCAACTGGAGCATGAATTGGAAAGCCATTCATGGATTATTTCAGACATAAACTCTGAAGAAATGTTTGGTAATAACACCGAGACAATGTGGCAAAGAGTTTTACGTAATATGGGTGGTGATTATAAAGCACTATCAAACTATCCGATTGATCCAAGATTAAATTAAAAATAATTACTAATATAAATTTTATACTATTGCGATGGGTGTTTCAGAGGAATTGAATAATGATTTTCAATTGCATGATTCTGTGGAATTAGCAAGTAATGAGGACGTGCACAAAGAAGACTTCAGCCAGTTTTCTAAATTGGACATGGTGAAATATCTGGAGAATATGAATCCGGAAAGTAATTTTCATGAAGCCTCTGCAAACCTGAAAAGCATTCGTGCTCATTACGAACATCTTTTAGAACAGGAAGAGCACGTCGCTCTTGCTAAATTTATTGAAGACGGAAGTTCTCCGGAAGATTTTAAATACCGGAGAGATGAAACATCAAACAAATTCGAAGAAGTATTTGCTAAAGTAAAAGAAAAAGTATCTGCACATTTTTCAGATTTAGAAAAACAAAAACATAAAAATCTTGAAATCAAAAAGCAATTGCTTGATAAAATGCGGGCAATCATTGCTTCTGATGAAAGTGCGGGTTCTTTTCAGGAGTTTAAAAAACTTCAGGAAACCTGGAAAGCTACAGGGCCTGTTACACTTGCTGAGGCAAAGGAATTATGGGCAAATTACCAGGCTTTGACTGACATGTTCTATAATAACAGAAGCATGTATTTTGAGTTAAAGGAACTTGACAGAAGGAAAAATTTAACATTGAAACAGGAAATTGTTTCAAAAATTGAACAGTTGGTACATCATCCGAATGTGCAGACCGCATTTAATGAAATGCGTAAACTCCAGGATGAATTCAGGCATTTAGGCCCGGTTCCCAAAGAAGAGCATGAAACAATCTGGACGAAATTAAAAGCTGTAAGTGATACACTCCATGCAAAACGCCAGCAATTTTTAGAAGAACTTTCTAAACAGAAAGAAGCAAATTTAGTACTGAAGCAGGAGTTGATATTAAAGCTGAAACAATATGAAGAATTTGTTTCTGAAAAAATTGATGACTGGAAAGAAAAGTCGGATGCAGTACTTCACATACAGGAAGAATGGAAGAAGATTGGCCAGGTACCTGAAGATAAATTAAAAGAATTGTCAAAAGAGTTCTGGGCTTCTGGTAAAAAATTCTTTTCAAACAAGAATTTATTTTTCAAAAAGCTGGATGCAAAGCGTAAAGACAATCTGGACAAAAAAGTTCTTTTATGTGAAAAAGCTGAAGCATTAAAGGATAACGAAGATTATGCTTCAACATCCAAGGCTTTGATTCAATTGCAAAAAGAATGGTCGAAAATCGGTCAGGTTCCTATTAAATATAAGGATACCATTTATGATCGGTTTAAAAAAGCCTGTGACTCTTTCTTTCAGCAGCAGCGCGACCTTAAGGTGCAGGCTGAAGCTGTGCTTGTAGAAAACTTAAAAGCTAAAGAAGCATACATTAAGGAGCTTGAAGCAAAAGTCAAAGCTGCAAGTGCAGAGACCGAAGAAACGTTAATGACCTATCTTCAGAAATGGGAAGACTTGGGTTTCGTTCCTATGGATAATAAGAAAGCGCTTCAGGAAAAATTCAGAGAAGTCTTATTGGCATTTATTGATAAAATGCCAATTGAAACTGAGCTGAAAGAAAAATTACAATTGAAGATTGAAGTTAAACAAGGTGGAAATAAACATGTAGAATCTTTAGTGAAAGATCTTCAGCGTAAAGCCGCTATTGTTAAAACGGAGATTGAACAGTATAATAACAACATGGCATTCTTTGCTAATTCTCCTAAAGCTTCTGCTTTAAAGGAGCAGGTAATGGTTAAGATTAAGGATGCGGAAGTTGAATTGAAGAAGCTGAATGATAAATTGAGAATTTTAAAAGGGTAATCCCAGTTATCCGTATAAATAAAAAAAATCCTTCCCGATAGCTATCGGGAAGGATTTTTTTTATTTATACGGGTTTGTGTGGCGATTCAGAAAAATAAGTTATTGATTTTATCTCGATATAGATTCGTTTGATTTCCGGATATTTTAATCGTATCGAATCTTCAATCCGATCAATGTTTACTGCCACATCATTCATAAGCAGATTAGGGTCGAACTGAATGTCCAGCGCAAGCAAAATGTCCCGTGGGCCGAAGTGTAATGTTAACGGGCTGCGCACATGCACAACACTTTTATTTTCTTTTATTGTTTGAACAATTTTGTCGATTAATTCCTGGTCAGCACTTTCTCCGATCAATAAACTCTTCGTTTCAAATGCCAGCATGAGAGATAAGCTGGATAGTATCAAACCAATTGCAATAGACGCAGCTCCATCTATATATGGGTTATTTAATGTATGACCAAGGTATACTCCCAAAAATGCAATGATAAGGCCTAAGATGTCTGCAGAGTCTTCAAATAAAATACTGAATGTGCCCGGATCTTTACTTTCTTTAATTGCACGCCAGAATGATTTGTCAGGATTGTCTTCAAGGAATTTTTTCACTGCCACAAATAATGATACAGCACTCAATACAAATGCCAATGCGATAACGATGTAGTTCCAGAACGGATCTTCTATTTCTTCCGGATGCTGAATATGTAAGATACCTTCATAGATAGACATACCACCGCCAACAGCAAATAATGAGATCGCGACTACCAGACTCCAGAAGTAGAGCTCTCTTCCATACCCAAAAGGATGGCTGGGAGTAGCTTTTTTCTTGCTGCGATAATCACCGAATAATAATAAACCAGTATTGCCGGTATCAACCAGGGAATGTATGCCTTCCGATAACATGGCAGAACTTCCTGTGATTGCTGCAGCAATAAATTTTATAATTGCAATTAATAAGTTGGCGGTAAAAGCTCCGACAATAGCTATATTTGATTCTCCTTTAGACATATGTGTATTTTGTAATCACCGAAAATATACATAATTGTTTATACTTGAAATCATGCCGGAAATTTTATTTATCATCATAAATACCCCGGTTTACGGTGAGGAGAACGATTGTAATGACCTGAATGCAAAGCATGAAATCCTGTTCAATATGCAATGATCTATTTCCCTGTACCGTAGAGTCGGGTAAATGCTGGTGTATGGATTATCCGCCTGTACTGGAGCGTATTACCGGTGATTGTATGTGTGAGAAGTGTTTGAAAGTAGAGGTGAAAAGAAAGATTGAAGCATATACACAGTCGGGGATTCCTTCTGGGATCAATGAAAAGATAAAAAGTAATACCAGGCTGCTTGAGGATATTGATTACTATATTGAAAATGGTTTATATGTTTTTACTTTCTGGTTTCATTTAAAAAGAGGAAGCTGTTGTGGGAACGGATGCAGACATTGTCCCTATGGAAATAAAAAATAAAACGGATATTCCTTCGGCAATCTTTTGCTGGAGTGGCGGAAAAGATTCTTCGTATTGTTTGTATAAAGTACTTCAGGAAAAACAATATGATGTAAAATATCTTTTAACAACCATTAATGGTCAGGCGGGAAGAATTTCCATGCACGGTGTGCGGGAAGAATTATTGGATAGGCAAACGGATGCTATCAGTATTCCTGTAATAAAAGTGCGTGTAAATGCAGGAACAAATGAAGAGTACGAACAGCTGATGACTGAAGCTTTAAACAAGGCAAAGTCTGAAGGTATTACACATGTTATTTTCGGAGACATTTTTCTGGAAGATTTACGGGACTATAGAGAAAAGAACCTTGCAAAGGTGGACATGCAGGCAGTCTTTCCTTTATGGAAGACGGATACAGGACAATTAATCAATGATTTTATAAAAGGAGGATTTGAAACAATTACCTGCTGCATCAATGATGGTTATTTTACATCTTCCTGGGTAGGCAGGAAAATAGATGCAGTTTTTGTTCAGGACCTGCCTCAATATGTTGATCCATGTGGTGAAAACGGAGAATATCATACATTCTGTTATGCCGGCCCTTTGTTCAATAAAAGAATACCTTTTGAAGTTGGTGAAAAAATATACAAACCTCTTCAGATTTCTTTAGATGATACATACCAATCTTCTGTTCAAACAAAAGGGTTTTGGTATTGTGATTTGATTCCTCAATAAATAGTTTTACTACATTCGCATTTCTTCTTATGGCAGAGCCTCTTAAAAATCTATATTCCCCAACATTTATAAAATCCCTGACAACTTCATTGAAAAAAGTCTATCCGGCTTTCAATGTTAAAGCATTTGAAAAGGCTGTGTTTGATAAGGAATGGGAGAACAGAGAGTTAAAACAACGCATGAAACACCTGGCGGCAGTTTTGCATCAGTACTTAACTCAGAATTATAAGCAGGATGTTGGAATCATTATTGAGTGGGTACATTATTTGAAAGCTCATTCAAACCAACAACAGAGCTTTGAATATTTATTCCTGCCGGAATATATTGAAATGTTTGGTCGGGATCATGTCGCCCTTTCTATGAAAGCCATCGAAGAAGTTACGCAGTATACAAGCTGTGAATTTGCGATCAGGCCTTTTCTCGATAAAGATCCTGAAAAGATCATGCAATACATGCTGAAATGGTCTAAGCATAAAAATGCCAATGTGCGCCGTTTTTCAAGCGAAGGTTGCAGGCCGCGTTTACCATGGGGGATGGCATTGAAATCGTTTAAGAAAGATCCGTCATTAATTTTGCCTGTACTGGACAATTTGAAAAATGATGATTCGGAATATGTCAGAAAAAGTGTAGCCAATAATCTGAACGATATTGCCAAAGACAATCCGCAAGTGGTGATTGATATTATAAAAAGATGGAAAGGCAATTCTAAAAATACCGACTGGATCATTAAACACGGGGCACGAACTTTATTAAAAAAAGCCCATGGTGAAGTATTAGTCTTGTTCGATTTGCATACCCTTGTACGCTGTGAAGTAAAAGAGTTAACAGTTAACCGGAAGAAAATCGCTTTGGGAGAAACATTAGCGTTTTCATTTGTGCTGCACACGGACCCAAAGGCAAATTCAAAGCTCCGGATTGAGTTTGCCGTTTATTATATGAAAGGAACCGGAAACAGTAGCCGGAAACTTTTTAAAATCACTGAGCAGACATATGAAAAGGGCAGTTCAATAATTTTCAATAAAAAAATATCATTTAAAGATTTAACAACACGCAAACACTATCCGGGAAAGCATAAACTGTCTATTGTTGTCAACGGCAATGAACTTATGGAAAAAGAGTTTCATGTTGTTTAAATAATCTCCCTTTCAATAAGTTGAATGAGTTATTTATTAGTACCTTGTAAACGTCTATTAATCTTACGTGTAATGAAAAAAAGTATTTTTATCCCCCTGGTTCTTTTGTGTTTGTTGAGTGCATTTGTCATGAAAATGAAATTCTTCTCGGATTACGATAAGAAGACTGATTTTTCAAAGTATAAGACCTTTGCATGGATCGCGCCTTACGATACAGTTATAAGTATGCACAGGAAAGATAAACCTTATGGAAATTTTATTATCAAAACATGTGATGCCGAATTGTTAAAGAAAGGAATGGTGCTGGATACTGTTAATCCGGATGTGGTTTTTATGTTTGATACCAAGATTAAAGAATCAGATGTATACAAGCAGGCGCCGACAACAAGTGTCGGAGTATCGGTTTATGCGCCGGCTTATTATGGACAGAATTATTACGGCGGACCGGCTTTCGATCCGAATGGATACAACATGGGATCTGCAACTCCTGTAAATGGTGTTCCGGCAAATGGTTATCCTGCTAATGCAACAGGATATTGGGGCGGATATTATTACGGCGCATCTGTTTCTACACCTATTGCCGGCGGTCAGATTACCAAGCATCATGTTGAAGAAGGATCATTGATCATCAACATGTATGAAACAAAATCAAGAAGATTTATCTGGGGAGGTGGTGCCAATCAGGATATAAACATCACGACAGATATACCAACAGAAATCAATGCTGCTGTAGCCGGAATTTTTAAACAATTGCCGATTAATCATAAAAAATAGCGACTGTTTCCATATTAAACTCTTTTGAGACTGATTTTTTTATTTTGTAACTTGATTTAAGTCAAATAATTACTGCTATTATACAATTATTTGTATCTTGCATCATAAACTCCGCTTTTAAAATGAAACAACTATTTACTGTATTATTCCTCACTGTTTCTTTGATTTCCTTTGCTGGAAATGGAAATAATTATCAGGCAGCCCGGGCACAAACGGCTCCGGTTATTGATGGTAACGGCAGCGATGCCTGCTGGAGCTCCGCAACCTGGTATACCGTTAATTATTTATGGTTAGGTGTTCAGCCTTCGGCTGCTGATTTTACCGGCAGGTTTAAAGTATCCTGGAGTGCTAATAAATTATACATATTGGCAGAAATTACAGATGATGTACTGAATGATAATTATGCCGACCCGGTTTCAAATTATTGGGAAGATGATACCTGGGAGATTTTTCTGGATGAAGATCATTCTGGTGGCGGTCATGAAAATACCTACAATGCTTTTGCTTATCACGTTTCGACCTTAGGTGATATTGTAGATTCAGACCTTGGTACACCAAGATTGTTTAATAATCACGCTACTATATCCAGAACTAAAAGCGGAACAGTATATACCTGGGAAGCCGCTTTCGATGTATATACAGACGCTTATGTTTATGCAAACGGAACTTCGAACCCAAAGGCAACATTAACTGTGGGTAAGCAAATGGGTTTTGCCATGGCATATTGCGATAACGATGGGGGAACAACCAGACAAAGCTTTATTGGTTCTGAAGATATCCCCGGTACAAATAAAAACGTTGCCTATCAGAATGCAGATGTGTTTGGAAATCTTACGTTAGTAGAAACATCGACTCCGACATTCAGCCAGGTGCTGATTAATAATACAGATTTAACGAATCCGACAGTAATGACTATGCTTCCGGATGGACGTATTTTAATCGGTCAGCAGGCAGGTACAGTTAAATTGTTTAAGAACGGAAGCCTGGTTGCAGGAAATGCTTTATCAATCACGGTTGATGCTTCCGGTGGAGATTACACGGAAAGAGGTTTGATCGGGATTACTTCTGATCCGAATTTTGCAACTAACGGATACATTTATATTTTTTATACAACAACTGTCGGCGGGACACATAATAAAGTAAGTCGCTTTAAAATGACCGGTGATGTGATTGATCCGGCTTCGGAAACGTTGGTAACAGATCTGGATCCATTATCAACGGCTACCAATCACAATGGTGGTGCGCTGCATTTTGGTCTTGACGGAAAATTATACATCGCTGCAGGAGAAAATGCCACACCAGCAAATGCGCAAAATTTAAATGTTACCCATGGTAAGTTATTACGTTTGAATGCAGACGGTACAATTCCTACTGATAACCCTTATGCAACAGATGTGAATCTTTCAAAGAGAAAAATATGGCAATACGGACTACGTAATCCATTTACGTTTGATGTGCAGCCAGGTACGGGAAAAATATTTATCAATGATGTTGGCCAGGATGCCTGGGAAGAGATTGACGATGGTACCGTAGGAAATAAAAATTTCGGCTGGCCTGATGTTGAGGGGAATACAACCAACACAACATATACTAACCCTGTATATACATATAATCATGGTGCAAGTAATGTAAATGGTTGTGCAATCACCGGTGGCTGTTTCTTCAATCCGACATCAACCAACTATCCATCTAAATATATCGGCAAATATTTCTTCATGGATTATTGTGGAAACTGGATGGATGTAATGGATCCTGTAACAGGAACTAAGATCGAGCGATTTATTGCCCATCTCCAGGGAAGTGCTCCTGTAGCAGTAGATGTTGCTGCTGATGGAAACTTATATTATTTAACAAGAAATCCTGCTGCTTTATATAGAATTGCTTATTCAGGAAGTTCTATTCCAGACATTCTTCAAAATCCTGCATCGCAAACAATTGCTGCCAGTCAGCCGGTAACGTTTACCGTAAAAGCTGCCGGTGTGAAACCTTTTACTTACAGATGGCAGAAGAATGGGGTAGATATCGCAGGTGCGATTGACTCTGTATATAAAATTCCAGCAGTAGTTGCTGCAGATGCAGGTAATTACCGTGTGATCATCAGCAATACTTTTGGTGCAGATACCAGTGCTGTTGCAGTATTGA
>NZ_JBQCDF010000077.1:0-20475 GCF_051961495.1 Cytophaga sp.
TGGTGTTGCGCAACAGATAAAAAAGATAAACACATACCAGCCATCAGTAACAAGATGGATGTGTATGATTTATATCGAAAAAATAATGGGTTCACTTAAACTTGTTTTGCCGCCTGTATTTTTGAAATCACTTCTTTTTCAACCCAGTTCTTTCCCCAGTTTTCCAGTTCGTCTTTCGTATACAACGAAGGGAAAAATATCACTTTTTGAAAACGCGGAGGCAAATATTCTCTCCAGTTGGTTCCTCCTGTGGCTGAATATAATTGTTTATTTTTTATCAAATGCCCGAGCGCATATTTATAGTGCATTAAAGGCCAGTTGATATTGATATGCTGATCCAATTGTTTTAATGCTTCCTGAATAGCTGAATTTGCCTGATCTTCCAGAGACAAACGCCTGTATAACGACCACACATTTCTGGATTTATATTCATACGCTAACTGGATCAGTTTAGCAGTATATTCTGTTTCAAACTGACGAAGTGTAAGTGTCTTTTCTCCGGTTCTGGTATCGGTTGCTCCTTTTTTCCAATACAATTCTTCAAACAATTCTTCGATGGTTGAATAATCATCATACTTATCTCTGGAATCTGTATGTACGAGATTAATCAAATCTGTGCTGGCAATTTCAACCATGCGATACTGAACAGATTGAAATCCGGATGCAGGTGTAAGTGCTACACGGAATTTTAAGAATTGATCCTGGTCAAGACCAACAGAAATAATATCAAAGGAACTGATTAATTGTCCGAAGTACCAATTGCAACGCTCTACACGTTTCAGAAAAATTGCACCTGTTAAACTCTCTGCTGTTTTCAATTGCTGCAGTTCGTGCATAACAAGTTTGAAATACAGCTCGGTAATTTGATGATAAACAATAAACACCATCTCATCCGCATAAGGCGTCTTCGGATTTTGCAACGTGAGCAAACTATCTAAACGGATATAGTCCCAGTATTTTACATAATTAGAATTTAAAAGACCTTCTAAATGTGTGTTAACATCCTGACCATCTTTTTGATAATGAGCGGTTAGTTTCTCTATCAATTCGTGAATGTTATTTTCTGAGTGATTCCCGTGCATCGTTTCCCGTTCTTTTCCGTTATAATAAATACTTCCTGATTTGAAAGCTATCCAATCAAATTTCCTTCAGGAATCCGTTGATCTGGGTTAAGTAAATACTCCCTGCCACAAGGATTTATTACTTTCCTGTATTAATGTAAATATCAAGATTTAATTGATGAAATCAAATGCGCAAAGTCATCAAAATGCGATTAATTTGATATATTGAACATATACTGAAGGCCATGAAAACGAATATGTATACTCAACCGGACTACTACAACATTGATGATCTTCTGAGTGAAGAGCATAAACTTATCCGCCAGTCGGTTCAAGCTTTTATGAATAAAGAAGTTAAGCCGATTATTGAGGATTACGCGCAACGCAGCGCATTCCCCGAACATCTGGTAAGGCCCTTTGGAGCATTAGGTTTATATGGACCGACTACCCCGGTTGAATATGGCGGCGGTGGACTGGATTATATCTCATACGGGATTATGATGCAGGAAATTGAACGCGTAGATTCCGGCATGCGCTCAATGGCGTCTGTACAGGGTTCTCTGGTTATGTTTCCGATTTTTAAATATGGCAGTGAAGAGCAAAAACATAAATACTTACCTAAACTTGCGTCAGGTGAAATCCTGGGATGCTTCGGCCTGACAGAGCCAGACCATGGCTCTAACCCTGCGGGAATGATCACAAACATTAAAGATGCCGGAGATCACTACATTCTAAACGGGGCTAAAATGTGGATCACCAATTCTCCCAAAGCTGACATAGCTGTTGTTTGGGCAAAAGATGAATCGGGTCGTATCAAAGGAGTTATTGTTGAACGGGGTATGGAAGGTTTTACAACTCCTGAAATTCACCAGAAATGGTCACTACGGGCAAGCATTACCGGAGAACTCGTATTTGACAATGTGAAAGTTCCTAAATCAAATTTACTACCAAATGCAGACGGCTTAAGCAGTCCGTTGAAATGCCTGGACTCTGCGCGGTATGGCATAGCCTGGGGTGCATTAGGCGCAGCCATGGAATGTTATGATGTAGCAAAAAACTATGCCATGGAACGTATACAGTTTGGCAAACCAATTGCAGGCTTTCAGCTTACACAAAAGAAACTGGCAGAGATGCTGACTGAAATAACCAAAGCGCAGTTATTGGTATGGCGCTTAGGTATGTTAAAGAACGAAGGCAAAGCAAGCACCGGACAAGTATCCATGGCCAAACGCAACAATGTTGACATAGCTTTAAAAGTCGCCCGGGAAGCCCGGCAAATACTTGGTGGTATGGGTATCACCGGTGAATACCCGATTATGAGGCATATGATGAACCTTGAGTCTGTCGTAACATACGAGGGTACGCATGACATACATTTGCTGATCACCGGACATGATATCACTGGTATAAACGCGTTTAAATAATTATGAATTATGAGTTATCAATTATGAATTGGAATTGTGTTCCTTAATAATATATAACTCATCCTGCTTGTGGCAATTCATAATTCATAATTTATAATTTATAATTAGCAATATGGTTATTGACTGGAGTTTTGTGCTGATTGTATTTACAGGTCTCTTTGCTATTATCAACCCGATTGGCAACGCACCTATATTCATCAGCTTTGTTGATCATTTGAGTTTACCACAACAAAAAGCTATTGCGTTAAAAGCCGTCACTGTTGGCTTTATTATTCTTGTAGTCTTTGTAATATTTGGTTATGCCTTATTCAATATTTTCAACATCAGCATCCAGGCATTCCGGATCACCGGTGGTTTATTGATTGTAAAAGTTGGTTTCGACATGATCAACTCAAAGCCTAAAAGTACTTCTGCCATCACCGCAATAGAATCTACTGACACAGGCTTTGCAATATCTCCTTTAGCCACTCCTATACTCATAGGGCCTGGAACATTATCTACCGCGGTAAGCTTTGTTGGAGTTAGCAATAAAATAGAAAACAGTATCATCATAATCTTCTCTTCAGCAATCATATTATTCATTACCTATTTTGTATTTATTTCATCCACCACTTTGGTTGAAAAAATAGGTAAAGAAGCGCTCAATGTTGTAACAAAAATCATGGGTTTACTGATTGCATCCATTGGCATCCAAATGATCATCACTTCGATTGAAGAATTGTTGGTTAATTATAAAATATGAATTAAAAAATAAGAAAAATCCTTAACTAAACTTAATTCATAATTCATAATTCATAATTCATAATTCATAATTCATAATTCATAATTCATAATTCATAATTACTCACCATTCGGTGTGATAATATTTACCGGAAGAATCTCCTATTTTCTGATAAGTATGTGCGCCAAAGTAATCCCGTTGCGCCTGTATGATATTCGCGGTTGAATAATTACCGGTTAATACATTCAACTGATCAAGCGCTGCCAGGTGAGAAGGAATAGAAAGATCATATTGCAGCGCACTTATAGCAAACTTTTTCAATGCTGATTTTTGATCTCTGATTACTGCTATTATTTTTTCATTCTCAAAAATATTCTGTTTCTTTTTCAATACTGAAATCAATTCTTCCATAAAGACACTTCTGATGATACAGCCGTTTGTCCAGATGCGGGCAATCTCAGAATAGTTTAGATTCCATTTAAATGTTTCAGATGCAGTGTATATCAACATAAATCCTTGCTGGTGATTGGCAATACGTGCAAGCTGATAGGCTGCTTTAATTTCATCCAATGAAATAACAGGAACCTCTTGTATTGGAGTCTTCGGTAAATCAAGCCGCATGTTTTCTTTCACCGTAGAAACATAGCGTGCAAAAAGTGCCGAAGTAATAAGCGTGGCTGGCTGCCCGAGCTCAGAGGCTGCAATCGTGGTCCAGTTCCCTGTACCTTTATTGCCTGCTTTATCCAGAATCAGGTCAATCAGCCATTCGCTACCCTCTTTCTTTACGACAAGGGCTGCCGTAATCCCCAACAGATAACTGCTTAACTCTCCCATATTCCATTCAGAAAAAACTGCCGCGATCTGGGGAGGCTGCATGTTCATCGCATATCTCAGGTAAGCATATACTTCTGCGATCAGTTGCATCTCTGCGTATTCAATACCATTATGAACCATTTTAACAAAATGGCCGGAACCGTCTTTACCAATATAACTGCAGCACGGATCTCCATGCTTATCTTTGGCAGCAATCAAAGTTAAATATTTTCCAACCAGTTCATACGCTTCCAAAGGGCCGGAAGGCATAATCGAAGGTCCCTTCAGTGCACCTTCTTCTCCGCCAGACACCCCAGCTCCAATAAAATGTATACCCCGGAATTTTAAAGATTCGATTCGTCTTTGGGTATCACCATAATATGAATTACCGCCATCGATAATAACGTCTCCGGCTTCCAGATGTGGCAAAAGTTCTTCCATAAATGTGTCTGTTTCTTCCCCTGCTTTAATCATTAAAAAAATCTTTCTGGGTGTTTCCAGTGATGCTGCAAATAATTTTAAATCTTCAAAACCCTTAGCCGTTTGCAATTCCGCATATTCAGCAATACATTTTTCCGCGACCTGTTCTTCAGAGCCTGCAACAAATCGGTTATACAAAGATAATGTGACTCCATTCCGGGAAAAATTTCTAGCCAGGCTTTTTCCCATGACACCAAGTCCTACCAGACCAAAATCTGACTTTGTTAATCTTTTCACAATTGTATGAATAATAATATTTGGATCTAATGTTATATCTATATGAATAGCTGTAGATGGTTCTTCCAGGATATCAAACTGAGATTGCAGAAGTGTTGGCGACATAAAATGTCCTGCCCGGTTCTCCAACCGTAACCCAATTGTATCTGCATCTCCTTTAAGGTAAATCCATACAACAGCATCTTCGATTTGTTGCGCCAATATCTTACGATAAGATTCTTTCAATGCAGAACAGGCAAAAACTATAGAACGCCCGCCAGCAAAAGATTCTTTTATCTGTTTATTAATATCCGACAACCAACTATATCGATCTTCATCTGTCAGTGGAATACCAACAGCCATTTTTTCAATATTTGCTATGGAATGAAATGCATCGCCATCATAGAATTCTATTTTCAATGTCTCGGCGAGCATTTTACCAATGGTTGTTTTGCCACAACCCGAAACGCCCATAACAATATATACTTTATTTTCCATCATACTTTAAACCTATCCGCAAGTTAGATTTCCCTGGTTACATATTAAATCCATATACTCAAAAACAACACCCCGAGCAAACCCATGACAGACACAATGCTTTCCATGATTGTCCAGGATAAAAAAGTATCTTTCATAGAAACATTAAAATATTCTTTACACATCCAGAAGCCTGTATCATTTACATGTGAGCAGAAAATACTGCCTGACCCAATGGCAAGGATCATCAGATTAGGATCAACGTGTATATGTCCCATCATTGGTGCAATAATTCCCGCCGTTGTTAAACCTGCCACTGTGGCGGACCCCAGGCATAGACGGATAATTGCCGCAATCAGCCATCCAAGAATCAATGAGTTTATTTGCAGCGTCTGAAAATATACGGCAATTGTATCACTTGCTTTACTATCGATAAGTATCTGTTTCAGCCCGCCCGAAGCACCGATAATCAATATAATCATGAATATATCTTTGATACCCGATTCATAAGCATTCATGACATGCTTCATGCTTGCTCCCTGAGAGATGCCCAGTGTAAAAGTCACAACAATCAAAGAAAGCAGCATTAATACAGATGGTTCTTTTATAAATGAAAGAACATCAACAAACGGTTTATCCTGTATTATAAAAGAAAGCATAAATGTAGCAAGCAATAAAAATACAGGTAGTAATGCTGACACGATACTATTTAATCCCCCAGGTAAAGTATGCGCAGCAGCGGTATGCTCAACCAAAGGCAATTCGCCCTGAGGTTGAATATTCTTTAATGTACGTGCAAATACCGGTCCCGCCAGGATAATTGCCGGTATAGCAACAACTATTCCATAGAGAAACGTTTTAATCATGCTTGCCTGAAATGTACCGATCAGTGATGCAGGTGAAGGATGTGGTGGCAGCAGACTGTGCGCAACTGATAAAGCAGCAAGCATAGGAATACCTGCATAAACAGCAGGTAATTTATACCGGTATACCAATGTGAAAATTATAGGTATGATCAATACAAAACCGACATTATAAAATAATGGAATACCAATGATCAAACCAGTCAGTAATAAACCCCACTGTAAATATTTTTCACCGCAAACACCGATGATTTTATCTGCTATAACGGTTGCCGCTCCGCTTTCCGCTACCAGCTTACCAATCATGGCTCCCGCAGTTAAGGTTACGAGAATACCTCCTAACATATCTCCGATTCCCTTTTGAAAAGACTGTACGATATTGACTAGTGGCATGCCTAACAATATTCCCGCCAAAATGGTTACCAGAATAAACGATATAAATGGAGATAGTTTAAGTATAGCCGTCAGTAAAATCAACGAACCGATAATTGCCAGTAAAATAAAAAGCAGAGACATATTCTTCTTATATAAAGTGTCTAATGAAAGCTATTAAAATTCCAGCCGATCACAGTAATAGGTATCTGACAATTGAAAGATTAATTCTTTTTTATATAGATCATATTTGATCCAGTTCAGTGCTGAGCAAAATTCTTCTTCATAATAAAACAACTCTGTACTGGGATGAAAGTGAACAGGAAGCAACAAAGCCGCAAGGGTATCAAGGATGGATTGTGACTGAATAGTATCGATATTCTGATATTTAATATAGACAAGATGTACATTTCCATCAATAGTAAATGTGTAATAGTCTGCTTTAAAACCAAATGAGGTGGCTTTAAACCTGTATTGCTTTTCAATACGTTTTGTCTTATCAAATGAATAATACACTTTTTGTTTTGATATAGAATCAACAGCAATCGTATCCGGAAAAGGTTTTCCGAATTTTATATTCAAAAAAGATGCGGAGTTTTTATTAAATCTGCTCGTAATATTATCCTCCTGCTGTGCGAAACAGGCAGAAACAGACAACCATAAAAAAAAGACATGCCTCATATCTAATACATTATTATTTCTTTGTTAATGTATGCGGAACAGGAAGGTCCAGCTTCAACTCTTTATTCAGATTTTCTATAAAATAGGCCGATAGCAGAGGAGATTCAAGCTCTACATTCTGATGCACAAAAAAATACAGTTCATTTAAGCCTTCTTTGCGCCATATTTTAATACGCTTGATCCAATCATCCAGCCGCGTATAATCACTTTCATGATTTGCACCTACATAACGTACAAATGCTTTATCTGATGTAAGCCGCATGTGCATGATATCTCTTCGTGCAGCTGTATCTACCAATACAAAGGTCTTTTTGTACTTCACAAGTAACGCATGCAAGGCGTCACCAATAGCCTTGTCCTGATACCACTCTTCGTTTCGTAATTCAATAGCCAAAGGTATGGCAGCCGGAAACTTTTTAATAAAGGTTTCCAGACGGGCAATATCTTTCGGCTTAAAATTATCATGCATTTGTAAAAAGCACATCCCTAATTTTTCTTCAAACAGAACTATGGCATCGCAAAATTCTGCAGTCACGGTATCTACATCGACCAGTCGTTTAAAATGACTGATGGTATTCGGAACCTTAGGAAAAAATTTGAAATCTTTTGTTGCTTTATCTTTCCATGCTTCTACCTGTTCTTTAGAAGGCGATTTATAAAAGGTAGCATTTAATTCTATACTATTGAACTGTGTAGAATAATATGCCAGTTCATCTTTTGTTCCTTTGGGATAAAAGTTTTTCAGGTCTGTTTTATTCCATTTTGCACAGCCTACATAGACCGCAAATTCCTTTGCAGGTTTAGCTGCCGATAAAACCTTTTTAGTGTCTGCATGGTCTTTAGGCAGTGTAAAATCAATATCTTCCGGGTTGTCTGTTTTTCCGAATTGCATAAGATGTGAAATTTAGTGCAATATATGCTTAAGAAAAGATAGAGAAAATAGTTGTAAAAACAGTGTTTTCTAATAGATCTCTTATGCTTAGCGCTGGACTATCTGTGTCTTTTATATGCTTATGCTATAAGAATCCAGAGAGAAAGCTTAGATACCGTTATGGTTTTAGGCAGGCTTAACTACGGGTGAACTACGGGTGAACTATGGATAAACTACGGGTGAACTACGGACAAAGCACTTCTAAAGAAAAAAACACAGATTGCATTAACTAAAAATACAGGGCGACCGCTGATTCATACAAAAGTATAAGACCGGCCCGTTCTCCAAAACAGTCCGGTCTTATTTAATATCAATGGCTCCAGTTGTATTGGTCCAGATTTTCAACGGCAGCTTGTAATAACTGAATACTCAATTCCACATCCTGCTTATGCACCATTTCAATTACCTGGTGTATATGTCTTGTAGGAATAGAGATCGCGCCTGCAATAGAGCCATTCTTTCCATTACGCTGTAACGGTGCAGTATCTGTACCACCAGCCACCAATATTTCCGGTTGCCAGGTTATATTTCTATCCTGTGCCTGCTTCTTCAGATAAGCAACCATTCTGTAATCACAGATCGTGGATGAATCCAAAATTTTAATAGCTGTTCCTTTGCCAAGTTCCGTGCATTTTTCATATGCACGTGCGCCAGGCACATCGTATGCAATTGTTGTATCTAAAGCGATCGCAAAATCAGGATTGATGCTGTGAGCAGCAATACCTGCCCCACGTAAGCCTACTTCTTCCTGTACAGTAAACACGGCATAAAAATCATACGGTACTTGTGAATGCTGCAATGCACGTAATGTTTCAATCAGTATAAATACAGAAATTCTATTGTCTAATGATTTACAATTGATGCAATCCCCCATTTCAATCAAAGAACGTTCACGGGTAACTGTATCGCCGATGCTTACCTGCTGTTCAACTTCTTCTTTTTTCATTCCAAGATCAATAAAAAAATCTTCGATCTTTGCCGGTTTATTTCTTTCTTCAGGTGTCATTACGTGAATAGGTTTTGCTCCCATTACACCTACCAGATCTTTTTTGCCATGCACAATGACACGTTGTGCTGTTAACGTTTTCGGATCAAAACCACCCAGTGTCTGAAACCGGAGAAAACCTTGCTCATCAATATGAGAAACAATAAATCCGATTTCATCCATATGGGCAGCGGCCATTACTTTTTTATTTTCCGGGTTGCGCGCGCCTTTTTTCAAGGCAAACACATTGCCGATATTATCAACCCAGATATGATCCGCTAAATATTGAATTTCCTTTAACACCAAAGCTCTTACAGCTTGCTCGTAGCCTGGCACACCCGGTGTTTCGCAAATATTTCTAAGTAAATTAATATCCATTATGTAATATGTTTTAAGTAATGAGTTAAGAGGATCAATATAAACAACCTTGCTTATAAAAATAAATAAGATCTGTTTTTTTGATAAAAAAAAAGCCCTCTGAAAAAATTCAAAGGGCTATTCTTATTGTTTTTATTTGTTATTCAACAACACCTAATTTTAAGCTATTCGCAAGCTGGATATCCGCCATGGGCATTGAAGCCGTAGTGACATAGATATCTCCTTTCTTCAAAAGGCCGCTAGCTACCAGGCTTTTCTTAACCGCTTCGATCGATTCGTCTGTAGTAGTAAACTTTTCGAATTTAAATGCCTGAACACCCCAAACCAGGTTCATCTGGTTCATTAATTGCTCATTAGGAGTTGCGATATAGATATTAGCTTTAGGTCTGTGGCTGGCAATTCTGAATGCTGAGTATCCAGACTGAGACAAACCGATAATTGCTTTAGCATTTACTTTATCTGCTAATTCACATGCAGAAGCAATTACGCTGTCGCTATTATTCTCAATATCATCATTTGTTGGCTTATTGTAGATGTCCGCTTCTTTTTCTACAGCCTGACAAATACGAGTCATTGATTTCACTGTAAGTACAGGATATGCTCCTGAAGCAGTTTCAGCCGATAACATGATCGTATCTGCTCCATCAATAATTGCATTTGCAACATCACTAGCCTCTGCACGCGTAGGACGAGCATTTGAAATCATGCTTTCCATCATTTGTGTAGCTACAATTACCGGCTTACCTAATTCATTACATTTTCTGATGATCATTTTCTGAATCATCGGAACATCTTCCATCTGAAGCTCAACACCAAGATCACCACGGGCAACCATGATCGCATCAGATGCTTCAATAATGGCATCAATATCTTTCACTGCTTCCGGCTTTTCAACCTTTGCAATAACTTTAGAATTTTTACCATGTTCTTTGATAATCGCTTTTAACTCATTCAGGTCAATAGCGTTACGAACAAAAGATAAAGCGATCCAGTCTACATCATTTTTAAGACCGAAAATCAAATCTTCTTTATCTTTATCAGTCAAAGAAGGCTCTGATACTAATGTATTCGGAAGGTTAATACCTTTACGGGATTTTAAGATACCACCATAAATTACTACACAAGTAACTTCGCCGTTACCTGTTTCCAAAACTTTTAATTCAATATTACCATCATCAATTAAAATAGCATCTCCTTTTTTAACATCCGATGTAAGCATTTTATATGAAGTACTAATTTTATCCTTAGTACCTAGCATTTTTTCTTTTGTAATAACAATCTTAGCCCCTTCAACAAGTTCTACTCCGTTATTTTCAACTTCATCCGTACGGATTTTAGGACCTTGTAAATCCTGAAGAATTGCTATGTTAACACCATGTTCTTTTCTGATTTCGCGGATCGCGTTAATTACACCCTGATGTACGTCATGAGTTCCATGAGAAAAATTCAATCTGAAAATGTTCGCACCAGCTTGAACCAACTCCCACAACTTCTCCTTCGTGTTACATGCCGGGCCTACAGTTGCAATAATCTTTGTTTTCTTGTTTACCATATAACATTAAATAAATATTAGATTATCCTTAGACTTCAATTCAGTTACATCAATAACTTTAATGTATTGAATTGCAGAACAGGTTTGTAATTGTTCCTTCATCCATTCTTCGTCAAATATACCACCTTCATCCATAATATGAATGAAATAATCATAATCCTTTAACTCAGGAATAAGGTAAGGTTTGGCAATATTACTAAATTCAATTGATTTATTTTTCAAAAGTCGTAACTGACTATATTCGGTAAAATATAGATAAGTGCTAACCAATATGTTACAATCATTTTGAAATTGTAAATTTATATCTTCAGCCTTGATGAGGTGTATTTTTAGTATCTGATTGATATTCCAGGCAAGCTTATACTCCTTTGCAGAGGAGATAATCCCGATCATTTTAAATGAATAATCAAAATCAACAACAAGTTTATTGCTTTTCATTTTAACTAGATCTTAACTCGTTTTTTTATCGATTTTACTAAACAGAAGTAAAGTGTTAATAAATTCTTACAGTATTTGTTTTTTTAAGAACATGTAAATTTAGAAGGAAATAGAGGATTTTTGAATCATTTTTGAAAACTTTAAAAAAGAATCCAAAAAATAGTTTGACAAACTAGCATAAAATGTATTTCTTTGCCCCCGTGTTTTACTAAAAAATGTAAAAAAATGTCAGAAATCGCACAAAAAGTAAAAAGCATCATCGTTGAGAAGTTAGGTGTTGAAGAGTCAGAAGTTACTACTGAAGCAAGTTTCACTAATGATCTAGGTGCTGATTCATTAGATACTGTTGAACTTATCATGGAATTTGAAAAAGAGTTCAACATTTCTATCCCAGACGAACAAGCTGAAAACATCACTACTGTTGGTCAGGCTATTGCTTACTTAGAGCAACACGTAAAATAATTTAACTAAATCATTAATTTAAATCCGGTAAATTCATATCATGAATTTAAAAAGAGTTGTTGTTACAGGGTTAGGTTCATTAACACCCATTGGAAATACTGTTCCTGAATATTGGGATTCTCTAATAAAAGGTGTCAGTGGGGCTGCTCTCATTACAAAATTCAATCCGGAGAAACACAAAACGAAGTTTGCGTGTGAAGTTAAAAACTTTAATGTTGATGACTTCATTGAAAAAAAGGAAGCCCGCAAGATGGATCCTTTCACGCAATACGCAGTTGTTGTGGCCGATGAAGCGATCAAAGATGCTGGTATTACAGCAGATTTGGATCATGACAGAATTGGCGTGATTTGGGGAGCCGGCATCGGTGGCCTTAAGACATTTGAAGATGAAGTATCAGCTTTTGCTAAAGGAGACGGAACACCCCGTTTCAATCCTTTCTTTATCCCAAAAATGATTATTGACATCAGTGCTGGCTATATTTCTATCAGAAATGGTTTTCGTGGCCCTAATTTTTCTACTGTATCGGCATGTGCATCCTCTTCAAATGCAATTCTTGATGCCTTTAATTACATCCGTTTAAATAAAGCAAATATTATTATTGCCGGTGGTTCTGAAGCTGCAGTTGTAGAATCAGGTATCGGTGGTTTTAATGAATGCATAGTTTTATCTTAAAGAAACGACGATCCGGCAACGGCTTCCCGTCCATTCGATAAAGATCGTGACGGCTTTGTAATGGGTGAAGGCGCGGGTGCTCTTGTGCTTGAAGAATACGAACATGCAAAAGCACGTGGTGCAAAAATTTATTGTGAAGTTATCGGCGGAGGAATGTCTGCTGATGCCTACCATTTAACAGCTCCGCATCCGGAAGGCCTTGGAGCAAAAAATGTAATGCTGAATGCCATCAGCGATGCCGAAATCGCTAAGGAAGAAGTTGATTACATTAACGTTCATGGTACTTCTACCCCACTTGGAGATATTGCAGAGGTTACAGCTATCCAGGCTGTCTTTGGCGAGCAAGCATACAAGTTAAACATCAGTTCTACAAAATCAATGACTGGTCACTTACTTGGAGCTGCTGGTGCAATTGAATCCATTGCAACAATTTTAGCAATCAAGAATCAGATTATTCCGCCGACAATCAATAACAAAAATCGTGACGAGGCTTTTGATGCAAGATTAAAACTTACATTGAACAAAGCTGAAAAACGTGAAGTAAAGGTTGCAATGTGTAACACATTCGGTTTCGGAGGACATAACTGCTCTATCGTTTTCCGCAAAATCGATTAAAGGTTTGTTTTTCACAGGAAAACAACTGAATTTACTCCGACACTTCTTTAGATCAAAAGAGGATAAAATCCTCTCCAAAAAAATTCGCTACGTTACCGGAATGTGGCCTGGAAACCTGCATCTATACCAAATGGCTATTGTGCATACTTCGGCTGCTGATGAGAATGAAGCTGGTATCAAGGAATCCTATGAACGCCTGGAATACTTAGGAGATTCTATTCTGGGTGCTGTCGTTGCCGAATACCTTTTTAAACGTTTCCCTTTCAAAGACGAAGGGTTCTTAACAGAAATCCGAAGCAGGATTGTCAATCGTGAAGTTTTAAATCAGGTAGGTAAAGATCTTGGTCTTTCCGAGATCGTTGTTTTCAACGGGCGCAAAGGTAAACAAGGGCATAAATCTCTTTATGGTGATGTCGTGGAAGCCATTGTTGGCGCGGTTTATCTGGACAAAGGCTTTGACATGGCCAAACAATTTATTCTGAAAAAAATTGTTAATACTCAGATCAACGTCGACTCCATTATTCAAAACAATAAAAACTTTAAAAGTATTTTATTGGAATGGTGCCAGAAAGAAAATAAAAAACTGGAGTTCGTAATTATTGAAGAAAGCGGCCACCGTCATCAAAAAGTTTTTAAAGCAGAAGTACGTATAGCCGACGAAAGCAAAGGCCAGGGTATTGGCTTCAGTAAGAAAAAAGCCGAACAGAATGCTGCTGAAATTGCTTGCAATGAATTGGATTTAAAATAAATTCTCAGTCCCATGAGATTCATTTTTATAATCATTTCTTTTTTATTTTTTACAAATCTTGTGCTGGCACAAGACGAGGGATCTGTTACAATGAGACGAAACAAACCACGCGCAGATACGAACTACATTAAAAGTTATAAAGACTATCTCGCCTTGGGTATATTTATAGCCGCACCTGTCAACACCTTAACATTAACTCCTAAAGACTCCCTCATCAAACCAACGGAATATAAAACAAATCTGTCGAGTGTGATTGGTTTTACAGGAGCATACAAAAGTGTAACAGCTTCGATTGGTTTCAGAATTCCTGTAGAGCCAGATCTTACAAGCAAATACGGTACAACAAAATTCAAAGCCTTTGCTATTGGAACACAAAAGACAAAATTCTCGGTGCGGTTTGATTACAGAAAAGTTGCAGGCTTTTATAATGGCGACTCGTTAATAAAAATTCCCGGATCTACGGAAACCTATTTCAAACGCAGCGATGTAGAGTCCCGTCAGTTCATGGTTTCCGGACTTTACAATTTCAGCTGGAAAAAATATTCTTATCAATCTTCTTTTAACTTTTCAGAACATCAGCTAAAGACGCGGGTTGGCTTTATTATGAAATCATCCATAAGTTTTAACCGTTTGAATTCAGACTCCAGCCTGATCAATTTAAACCAAACCGCAACAAACCAGCAGAAAGTTCAACAGCTGAATTATACATCCTTTTTGATTGGACCTGGCATGGGCTTAAATGTTGTCATTGCCAAGCGTGTTTATTTTTCCATGATGCTCTTTTTATCATTCGATTATGTCAGCTACGCCTTTGTAAGCAACGATAACTCAAAAACCCGGAACGAAAGCTTAACAGGTTTCTTCGAAGGTAGAATGGCTCTTGGGTATCATTCCAAACGATTCTATGCAGGTTTGAAGTTCGTTGGAGACAAGGTGGCAGTACAGACAACCGATTATAAAGTGGAAAATTTATTTGGCGCCGTTACACTGGACGTGGGCTACCGTTTTAATGCCCCCGGCATATTGAAAAAAGTATACGAAAATACATTCACTAAATTTTTAGGATTGTAGTTATTGCTTTTCTTCCGGCAGCGATTTCGTATCCGGTTCTACCCGATCACTACAGCAACTGCCAAAATGTACAGAATCAATCCACTCTTCATCACTGATAAGCTCCTTTTTCTTTTCAATCAATGCAGGCTTGCACCATGTACAAGGTGTACCATCCTCCATAAATTCGCGTCCTTCACAGGAAGGACATAAATAACCGCATGTAGCCATAGAATCAGAACTAATATTTCCGGGAATTAGTTTCAATATACTTATTAATACAATTATAAGAGAATTGTATTAGTTTTACAGGAATAAACTAAATATTACATGGACGCTTTCGCAATAAAATCATTGATCATCGGCATTCTGGTTTTCGACTTTTTAGTTGAACGGATACTCGATTATCTGAATATTAAAAACCTTAATGCTCCTCTTCCTAAAAATGTGGCCGATGTATACGACACTGCTGAATATACCAAATCACAGACTTACCAGAAGGAGAAGGAAAAGGTGGAACAGTTTCAATCTTACTTTCAGTTTGCCTTATATATCTTACTGCTTACTCAAGGCTATTTAGGCGGGCTGTATGACTATATTAAAAGCTATACAGAAACTTCATCTGTTTTCAGTCAGGCATCTTTCTATGCAGCTAATCTACTGTTCTTTGGCGCACTGTTTATTATAAGTGATATTCTATCTACCCCTTTTGCCTGGTATAATACATTTGTTATAGAAGAAAAATATGGTTTCAATAAAAGTACGGTTAAACTTTTCATCATAGATAAATTGAAAGGTTATCTGCTTGCCATTATCATCGGTGGTATCATCATCTCGTTGTTGTTATTTTTAATTCAAAGCCTTGGCACTTCTTTCTGGTGGATCTTCTGGGTAATTATCAGTGTATTGATCGTTTGTATGAATATGTTCTATACCAGTCTGCTCCTGCCTCTATTCAATAAATTAACGCCACTGGGTGATGGTGAATTAAAGAACGCGATCCAGGCATATTGCTCGAAAGAGAATTTCCCGGTTGATAATATTTACATCATGGATGGTTCCAAACGTTCCAATAAAGCCAATGCCTTTTTCTCTGGTTTTGGAAAAAAGAAAAAGATCGTATTATTCGACACATTGGTAGATCAGCACTCCATCCCTGAACTCATTGCAATATTAGCGCATGAAGCGGGCCACTTTAAAAAGAAACACATTATTCAGATGATGGTACTTTCTGTATTACAAATCGGCGTGTATTTATTTTTACTTTCATTACTAATAGACAATGAAAACCTTTCTCTTGCTATGGGTGCACAAGATAACAGCGTTGCATTAAACTTAATCGGCTTCGGACTTCTATTCTCTCCGGTTTCAAGCATTACAGGTATCATGGTGAATCTGTTATCCAGAAAAAATGAATACGAAGCAGATGCGTTCGCTGCACAAACTTCAAGTGCTGTAGATTTAGGTATTGCACTAAAAAATTTAAGTAAGAAAAATTTAAGCAATCTCACTCCACACCCCGCATATGTTTTCTTACATTATTCACACCCGCCGGTAACGCAGCGTTTAGATGCGATGGGAATTCGTGATTAGTCAGTTGACAGTAATCAGTTGTCAGACGAATATAAAAGCAGAAGAACTTATCTTCTGCTTTTGTTTTAAAACGTCACAGCATTCTTATTTGGGCGATGCCCAAGTTTTTTTCAGTCTTTCAGTCTTCCTTTTTTTCATAGTTAATATATATATATATCATGTAACATACTATTTGCTTTCTTCCATTTGATGCGCTTCCCTTTGTCCGGCCTGTGATCATTTTTTTACTTTATACTCAGTACGTACTTAATACTTTTATCTACTGATCACTGATCACTGTCTACTGACCACTAAATTGCACTTTTCCACTATTCACCTGCTTTAATTCAATAATTATCAATAATAGCTTATAAAATTCTTGTACCGAATTTTAAATCTGCTTTCTTTATAAAACGAACGAACATTATCCGCATCCCTTTTATCACAAAACTTATGGCAATTAAAGTAGCAATTAACCACAAAACGACCTATGCCTATGACAGGCTTGTTACCTTATCGCCCCACACCTTCAGGCTAAGGCCTGCAAGTCACTCGCGAACGGCCATTGAAGCGTACTCATTCAAAGTAAGTCCGGCGAATCACTTTATCAACTGGCAGCAGGATCCCTTTGGCAACTATCTGGCAAGAGTTGTCTTCCCTGAGCAAACCAAAGAGTTGAGTATTGAAGTGGAAGTCATCGCAAACATGGTTGTAATAAATCCATTTGATTTTTTTGTAGAAGAATCTGCCAGCAAATTCCCTTTCGAATATACCGGACAATTAATAAAAGAACTTCAACCTTACCTGGAACTGAAAGATGACGGGCCGTTGCTGGATGCCTGGATGAAAACAGTAAACCGTGAATCTATTGAAATTGTTGACTTCCTCGTTTATATCAACCAGAAAGTTTATAAAGATATCAATTACTCTATCCGGATGGAAGCTGGTGTTCAAACACCAGATGAAACACTGAACTTAGCTCTGGGTTCGTGCAGAGACTCTGCCTGGCTACTGGTTCAGGCCTTGCGCAGATTGGGACTGGCAGCCCGTTTTGTTTCAGGATACCTGGTACAGTTAAAAGCTGATGTTGAAGCATTAGACGGTCCTTCAGGTCCGGTGCAAGACTTCACGGATCTGCATGCATGGACGGAAGTATATGTTCCCGGTGCCGGATGGATTGGCCTCGACCCTACCTCCGGCCTGTTTGCCGGTGAGGGCCACATTCCTTTGGCCTGTACACCTGACTATGTAAGCGCTGCGCCTGTCGTAGGTGCTACCTCCAAATGCGAAACCACATTCTCTTTTTCAAATACCGTAACCCGTATCCATGAAGATCCCCGTGTTACCAAACCTTATTCAGAAGAAGAATGGACAGCGATCAATGCATTGGGCATGATGGTAGACTACGAATACCAGAAAGGCGATGTTCGTTTAACGATGGGCGGAGAGCCAACCTTTGTATCCATTGACGATATGGAATCGGCACAATGGAACACAGAGGCAGATGGCACAGACAAACGTATACTTTCACACGAATTATTATTGCGCTTACGTGCCCGCTTTGCTCCGGAAGGTATGCTGCACTACGGACAAGGCAAATGGTATCCCGGAGAACCTCTCCCACGCTGGCAGTATGGCCTGTTCTGGCGAAAAGATGGTTTGCCTATGTGGAAGAATACGGCATTGCTTGCACTTGAGAATAACAAGAAGAAATATACGCACATCGACGCGGAAGCATTTATAAACGAACTAAGCAAAGCGTTGGCAGTACCGGCATCGGATATTTCTCCGGTGTATGAAGACATTTTTTATTTCTTGTGGACAGAAGGAAAAATTCCGGTGAATATTGATCCGATGAGCTTCACGTTAAAAGATCCTATTGAACGCAGAACACTGACACAACTTCTGGACAAAGGGCTGGAAACCCCAGCCGGCTTTGTATTACCTCTGGAGTGGAGTCATACAAAGAACACATGGAGAAGTTCCAAATGGCGCATGAAGCGTGATGAGATATTCCTCATACCTGGTAACTCGCCTGTTGGCTTACGTTTGCCGTTGGATTCACTTTCAAAGCTTGCCGCAGAATATATTCCACATGAGGTTGAACGCAGTATGTTTGAAACACTTCCATACCTGCAGAATGATTATACGGATACGGTCAAAGCCAGATATGGTACAATCACCGAGCATGAGGGCAGTGCGATCCGTAGAAAAATTGAAGAAGCTGTTGCGGAAGAAAAGAAATCATCAAAACATAAAAAGATTGATGTTCAAATAAAAGAAGCGCAACCGCTCTTTTATGTTCCGTTGATTAAGACAGCGCTATGTGTGGAAGTGCGGGACGGTATGCTCTATATATTCCTGCCGCCGCTTAAATACATAGAACATTATCTGGATTTGCTTACATCTATTGAACTTACGGCAGAGAAACTCCAGATACCAGTACGTATCGAAGGCTACGAACCGCCACGGGACAATCGCATTGAACGCCTAGTTGTTTCGCCGGATCCGGGAGTGATTGAAGTAAACATACATCCGGCAAAAAACTGGAAAGAATTATCATACAACCTGGAAGTACTGTACCAGGAAGCATTTAAATCACGGCTTGGCACTGAAAAGTTTATGCTTGATGGCAAGCATACCGGCACGGGCGGCGGTAACCACATTACCATCGGTGGTGCAACGCCGAATGACAGTCCGCTCTTACGCAGGCCCGATCTGTTGCGAAGCATCATCACATTCTGGCAGCATCATCCGGGTTTGTCCTATTTATTCTCAGGTGCATTCATCGGCCCTACCAGCCAGGCACCGCGCTTTGATGAAGGTCGGGATGAAAAATTATATGAGATGGAAATTGCCTTTGCGCAAATTCCCAATCACGATCAGGTTCCATTCTGGCTTGTCGACCGTTTGTTCAGACACTTACTTACAGATATCACAGGAAATACACACCGTGCAGAGCTATGCATTGATAAATTATACTCTCCTGATTCATCCAGCGGTCGCTTAGGGATTCTTGAATTTCGTGCATTTGATATGCCACCTCATAAAGAGATGAGTATGGTTCAGATGCTATTGATTCGGACCTTGATCGCATGGTTCTGGAAAACACCGTATAAAAAAGATCTCGTACCATGGGGTACAGAGCTGCATGATAAATTTATGCTGCCGCATTTTGTTGAACAGGATATGAAAGATATTGTGCGTGATCTGAATGATGCAGGTTATCCGTTCCAGATGAGCTGGCTGGCGCCGTTTTTCGAGTTCCGCTTCCCGCATTACGGAACCGTACATATCAGAGACGTAGAGATTCAGGTACGCATGGGTATTGAGCCATGGCATGTATTGGGTGAAGAAATGACCAGCTCCGGTACATCGCGCTATGTAGATTCTTCATTGGAACGTCTGCAGGTTAAACTGAAAAACATGAATGATTCGCGTTATGTACTTGCTTGTAATGGTTTCAAAGTTCCGCTTAAACCAACACCCGTTAAGGGTGAATTTGTTTGCGGCATCCGCTACAGAGCGTGGCAGCCTCCATCTGCACTACACCCAACCATTGGTATTGATACACCGTTGGTATTCGATCTGATTGATACCTGGAATGGCCGCTCTGTTGGTGGATGTACTTACCATATTGCACATCCCGGCGGAAGAAATTATGATACCTTCCCGATCAACAGTTACGAGGCTGAATCCCGCCGCGTATCACGTTTCTGGGATAATGGACATACGCAGGATCCGGTACCGGTGCCGGGCTACGTCAGCACAACTCCCATTGGCCGTTACATGGTTGAAATCAATCCTAATCTGAGAAACTTTGAACTGACAACTATTGAAACAAACAAAGCATATCCAAATACACTGGATATGCGCCAATGCTGGAAAGCAAAAAATAGAAACAGATGATATATCAGTTCAATGGAAATAAAAAAGTCCCGCCTGTTGAACGGGACTTTTTAT
>NZ_JBQCDF010000078.1:0-9650 GCF_051961495.1 Cytophaga sp.
TTATCCCAAAAAGGCTGGACGATAAAATTTCGTCCATGGAGTTTAATTCATAGTGAAAATTTTGAGACGAAAAGAGAAGCTATGAAAAGAGAGCAGGAATTAAAATCGAGCAGAGGCCGGGCTTTTATCCGTGGATTCATACCCGTCAGCTGACGGACTCGGGTTCGAGTCCCGATTTCGCTACATAACCCTTAGTTTGAAAAGCTAAGGTTTTTTTTATAAGATATTCATTTTTATATGTTTCATTTTTTATGATTTAGCTATGTATACAGCTGTTATTTATTTGTAGAATTTCATCTGAAAAAGTAAGTGACCAAACCGTGTCGATCTATTCATTTAAATATCTTTCATCAGAATATTCACCTCTGTACAACAAAAAAAGTCCCCCGAATTATCGGGGGACTTTTCATTTGCTTTATATCAATCAGATTAAGCCTTAACAGACTTAACTGTTTTGATGATACGTGCAGCCACTTTGTATGGATCTGCAGCAGAGTTCGGACGACGATCTTCCAGGTAACCTTTCCAGCCTTTTTGAGGAACAAGAACAGGAATACGGATAGATGCACCACGGTCAGATACACCGTAGCTGAAATCATGGATACTTGCAGTTTCGTGCTTACCAGTCAAACGTAAGTGGTTATCTGCACCGTATACTTCGATGTGTTCTTTAACTACCGGACGGAATGCTTCGCATACTTTATCGAAGATTTCTTTGCTTCCAGCAGTTCTTAATAATGTGTTAGAGAAGTTCGCGTGCATACCTGAACCATTCCAGTCAAGGTTTCCAAGCGGCTTACAGTGCCAGTTTACAGATACACCGTATTTCTCACCGATTCTTTCCAGTAGGTAACGACCTAACCAGATTTCATCACCAGCACGTTTAGCACCTTTAGCGAAGATCTGGAACTCCCACTGACCTGCAGCAACCTCAGCGTTGATACCTTCAACGTTAAGACCAGCGTCAAGGCAAGCATCCAAATGCTCCTCAATGATCTCACGACCGAATGCATTCTGAGCACCTACTGAACAATAGTAAGGTCCTTGCGGTCTTGGATATCCGCCAGCAGGGAAACCTAACGGCATGTTAGTAGTTGTGTCATATAAGAAATATTCCTGCTCGAAACCGAACCAGAAATCGTTATCATCATCTTCAATTGTTGCACGGCCGTTTGTAGCGTGTGGAGTACCATCAGCGTTAAGTACTTCGCACATTACCAGGTAGCCGTTCTTTCTTTGAGGGTCCGGACAAATAAATACTGGTTTTAATAAACAGTCAGAAGAACCACCTGGTGCTTGTTCTGTAGAAGAACCGTCAAATGACCAGTTGCTGCAATCTTCTAATTTACCACTAAAATTATCTTCAATTTTAGTTTTGCTACGTAAGCTTTGAGTTGGTTTGTAACCATCAAGCCAGATGTACTCTAATTTTGCCTTTGCCATCGAAAATCAACTTGTTTATAGATAATTAATATGAATTGTAAATACTGTGATGCAAATTTAAGCCTCTATTTGAAAAAAACTAATGTTTTTGACCATAAGTCCCATCTGTTTTTGAACATTTTTGGGAAAAATCTTTCATTTCAAGTCTTTTATTATTTATAACCTATTTTATATTAAATAAATACAATTAAAAAGGCATTTCTATAAGATAATGCCTTTTTAAAATTGGAACAATGCTACTAAGATCTATCGAAGGAAGAGCAATTCGCGATACTTGGGTAATGGCCACATCTCATCATCAATAATGAGTTCAAGCTTATCAACCGCATAGCGGATGGTTTCAAAATAAGGCTTAACTTTGTTGCAATATGCCTTTGCTTTTTCCGGCATATCATCAATGATATTCGCCTTTTTGCGTTCTTCAGTCATCGCATCAACATCTGTTTGAATAGTGTTAATGTGCTTAGAGATTTCCTTTATAATTTCAATAATAGGTTTTGCCTCTTTTTCCAAACCAATATCTTTTAATCCTTTCACATTTGTGATCAGTTTATTTTGATATTCAATGGCCGTAGGAATAATGTGATTGATAGATAAATCCCCAATTACACGACCTTCGATCTGAATTTTTTTAATATAATTTTCCTGCATGATTTCATAGCGTGCTTCCAGTTCACGTTCCGAATAAATCCCATGCTTTTCAAATAATTTTTTAACCTTTGGAGTGATCCAGAAGTCAAGGGCTTCAGGTGTGGTCACTACATTGTTTAAGCCTCTCTTGCCTGCTTCCTTCACCCATTCTTCGCTGTATCCGTTCCCTTCAAAACGAATTTTCTTAGATGCATGCGTATAATCACGCAATACGTTTGCAATGGCTACTTCTTTCTTTACACCTTTATCAATTTGTTTATCAACTTCAAGCTTGAACTGTACCAGTGTTTCTGCTACGATGGTATTTAACACGGTCATTGGTGATGCTGAATTGGCAGCGCTTCCCACAGCTCTGAATTCGAATTTATTGCCTGTAAATGCAAATGGTGATGTACGGTTTCTATCTGTATTATCAAGCAACAATTCAGGAATTTTATTGATACCTAATTTCATGTACATGTTATCACCTTTATCAATACGCACATTTCCATTTTTCTCAAGTTCATCCAATACTTCCGATAGTTGTGTACCAAGAAAAACAGAAATGATTGCCGGCGGAGCTTCATTTGCACCTAAGCGATGATCGTTACCTGCAGATGCAATGGAGGCGCGTAATAGATCAGCATAATCATGCACGGCCTTCACTACGTTTACAAGGAATGTAAGGAAGATCAGGTTCTCTTTCGGTTTGCTGCTTGGACTCAATAAATTCTTACCGAAATTTGTGCTTAACGCCCAGTTGTTATGTTTACCGCTACCGTTGATACCGGCAAATGGTTTTTCATGGAACAATACTTTCAAGCCGTGCTTCTCAGCAATCTTATGCATCAGGTCGCGGATCAACTGGTTGTGGTCGCAGGATAGATTACACTCTTCAAAGGTAGGTGCCATTTCGTACTGGCCCGGTGCTACTTCATTGTGACGGGTACGCGCAGGGATACCAAGCTTTAGGGCTTCAATTTCAAAGTCAATCATGAAATCATTTACTCTTGGCGGAATAGAACCAAAGTAGTGATCATCCAGCTGTTGCCCTCTTGACGGTGCATGGCCAAATACCGTACGGCCTGCCATTAAAAGATCCGGACGTGCATTGAACAGAGCTGCATCAACCAGGAAATACTCCTGCTCAGGTCCGAGGGTTGCAGTAACTTTCGTAATGTCTTTATCAAAAAACTGGCAAACTTCTGTTGCTGCTTTATCAACGGCGGCCAGTGATTTTAATAAGGGGGCTTTATTATCTAATGATTCACCTGTATAAGAAACAAAGATTGTTGGAATGCATAAAGTAGGTCCCATAATGAATGCCGGTGATGACGGATCCCAGGCTGTATAGCCACGTGCCTCAAATGTAGAACGGATACCACCGTTCGGGAAAGATGACGCATCCGGCTCCTGCTGAACCAGAGCACTCCCTTTAAATTTTTCAAGCGCCTTTCCGTTGTCGTCCAGGTCAAAGAACGAATCGTGTTTTTCTGCAGTAGCATCCGTTAATGGCTGAAACCAGTGTGTGTAGTGTGTAACACCTTTTTCCATAGCCCAGCATTTCATACCGGCAGCAACTGCATCCGCAGTAACAGCATCTATCTTCTCTCCTGTTTCGATCGCTGCCAGTACAACTTTTACAGCATCAGAAGAAATGTATCTTTTCATTGCATCTACGCCAAAAACGTTCTCTCCAAAGTAATCCGAAATTTTGCTGGATGGAGCAATAACTTTGATAGGCTGTCTATCATTCAGTGTTTCTAAAGCTTTAAAACGTAAATGGGCCATAATGAATATTGAACTATTTAAATGTTGAATTTTGATCCTAAAACTAAAAAAATAGCTTCGATTTTAAAGATATATGCTTCAATATTTATGAATAAATACAAAAAATCACGATAAATACGTAGAAGCGGGTAATTTTTTAAGGTTGATATTGAATGAATTCTCAGGCAGCTATGCTGAAAATTATTCATTTCTATCTATTTTTGGAATTGAATATATTAAGCTAACCGTTATACTCTTCTGAAAAAGATCTTATTATTCATTCTTCGGTATCTGTTCTATTGGATGACTTTTTTCTTCTTCGGAAGGCTTTTCTTTTTGGTTTATCATATAAAACCAATTTTAAGGCTACCTATCCAGGAAACGTTGCTGAGCTTTATTTATGGACTTACCTTAGATATTTCTTTTGCATCATATATTACCATCCTGCCTGCAGCCATCCTTCCGGTTCTTTTATTGATTAACATAAAAACAGAAAAAGTACAGAAATTATTGCGCTACTATACCTTGTTCTGGACAATCTTAATTGCATTTATATATACCCTGGATGCTGAACTTTTCTCATTCTGGGGATTTCGTTTGGACAATACCTTATTCAGATACACGGGTACTTTCAGTGAGATGCTTGGTTCTACGCTTTCTTCACCGTTGCTGATCTTGCTTCCTTTCTTTTTTATCTTCGCATACATATTTTATAAAGTGTATCTACGTTTTTTTCACGAAAAGAAATTTATAACAATACACTTTTGGCAATTACCGGTATCTCTTATTCTGGCTGCTGCGTTGGTCATTCCTATTCGCGGAGGGTTACAGCAGATTCCCAATAATGAAAGCGTAGCTTATTATTCCACCAGCAGCTTATTGAATCAGGCCGCACTGAATCCCCTATGGACACTGGCCCGTTCGGTAATTGAACAGAATGGCCCTGATCTTGCACGCTATCGTTTTTTTGATAGTAAAGATGCCGAAAAGTTGATGCATGCATCCCTACAGCAAACATTTGTGAACGATAGTATTTTAAAAAATAATCGTCCGAATATTATCCTGATTGTATGGGAAAGTTTAACAGCGAAGGTTGTCGATAGTCTTGTAACACCCAAGTTTACAGGTATGAAAAAAGATGGTATTTATTTTTCAAGCATGTATGCCAGTGGAGACCGCAGTGATAAAGGATTAGTCGCATTATTAAGCGCTTATCCCGCACAGCCGGATTATTCGATCATGACTGAACCCGGCAAGTCCAGAAGATTACCTTTCGTTACACAACAGCTGAGAGACGCCGGTTATAAAACAGGTTATATTTATGGCGGTGAACTGGAATTCGCAAACATGCGGTCTTATATGAACTACAATGGCTTTGACCAGATTATTGGCAAGTCTGATTTTCCTAAAGAAACCTGGGGAGCCAAATGGGGGGCACATGATGAGTTTACATTCAATAAATTATTTTCTCTGGCTGAAGAACAAAGCAGAAAGCCTGAACCATTCTTCTATACCTTATTTACATTAAGCAGCCATGAACCTTTTGATGTACCTGCCAAACCTGTAATTCCGGGAAATTCTAAAACGATACAGTTCCAGAATGCCCACCATTATACGGATTCATGCTTTAATGCTTTTATAAACAAAGCAAAAAAACAAGCCTGGTGGAATAATACCTGGATCATTGTTGTTGCAGATCATGGCCATGTTTTGCCTGGAAGTGAATACGCAAGTCACCAGCCTTCAGAATTTAAAATTCCGATGCTTTGGTTAGGAGGAGCAATAACCAGGCAAAAAGAAATCAGCAGCACATATTCGCAAATAAACCTGGCCCCTACCATTGCTGCATATCTGGGATTAAAACCTCGTGAATTCAAATTTTCTAATCCGATGAATCTGTCCGATACCAGCGTTTCCAGTGCCTGGTATTCGTTCAATGATGGTTTTGCCAGGGTTTCTTCAAACAGCCGGTATATGCTATACAACCTGAACAGTAAGAACATAAGTGAGCAAAAAGGCACATATACGGCAAAAGAAATTGAAGAATCACAAGCATTCCTGCAGGTTTTAATGGAGGATTTTTACCAGAAATAAGCTACCTTTGCAGAGTCATTAACAGCATCTATTCGGCTGTTAATCATAATCCCATGAAAAAAGTTGCTTTCTATACTTTAGGCTGTAAATTGAATTTTTCAGAAACATCCACCATCGGCAGAATGTTTTCTGACAATGGATATGAAAAAGTGGAGTTTCATGAAAAGGCTGATGTGTATATCATCAATACCTGTTCGGTTACAGACCATGCAGATAAAAAATGCAAGAAGGTTGTTAAAGAAGCACTTCGTTATTCTCCCGGTGCTTTTGTTGGAATCATTGGCTGTTACGCCCAATTGAAACCAGAAGAGATTGCGCAGATCCCGGGTGTTGATGCGGTATTGGGAGCATCAGAAAAATTTAAGCTATTTGAATTACTGGGCGATTTTAATAAGCAGGATAAAGCAAGCATATACACAAGTGATATTGCCAATGCTACTGATTACTATTGCTCCTACTCGGTAAACGATCGTACCAGAACGTTTTTAAAAGTTCAGGATGGTTGTGATTATTCATGCAGCTTCTGTACAATTCCTCTGGCGCGCGGTAACAGCCGCAGCGATACCATTGCAAACATTGTTAAAACAACCAAGGAGATTGCTGCGAAGGATGTTAAGGAAATTGTCCTGACAGGTGTTAACATTGGTGATTATGGAATCATTAATGGTGAACGCAGCACATCTTTTTTAGAATTAATAAAAGAGCTGGATAATATAGAAGGAATTGAACGTTTCAGAATTTCTTCCATTGAACCTAATCTGCTTACAGATGAAATCATTTCGTTTGTGGCAACGTCTAAACGCTTTGTTCCGCATTTCCATATTCCACTGCAATCGGGAAATAATAAGATCCTGAAATTAATGCGCCGTCGTTATCAGCGTGAATTGTATGCGGATCGTGTAGCTGCAATCAAAAAAATCATGCCGCATGCCTGCATCGGTGTAGATGTGATCGTTGGTTTTCCTGGTGAAACAGATGAAGATTTCAATGTTACCTATAATTTCCTGAATGAGCTGGATATTTCCTACCTGCATGTATTCAGTTACTCCGAACGTGCCAATACACTTGCTGCAACAATGAAAGGAAAACGTCCGAACAGAGACCGCAGTGAACGTAGCACGATGCTCAGGACGCTTTCAGAAAAGAAAAGAAGATTCTTCTATGAACAACATATAAGTGAAATTGCTGAAGTGTTATTTGAAGCCGAAGAAGAAAACGGCAGCATGTTTGGGTTCACAAACAATTATATAAAAGTTGTTACTCCATACGATCCGTTATGGGTGAATGAACTAAAGAAAGTAAAATTGAAAACCATCAACTCCGAAGGATTGGTTGAGATAGAACCAATTTGGGAAAAGATTGAAGTGAAATAGAATTATTAGGTTTATCACATAAAAAAAGAAAGGCTGAACAATCTGTTCAGCCTTTCTTTTTTTATGTGTGATATATCTTTATCTGATTGCCATTGAGAAAGCCAATCGGTGTGCTTTATCGTAATAGCTTCCCAAATTCTGCCAGTCAAAATGTTCAGAAGCGCTCTCCACTCTGTTACGCTGTGTAATACGGTCTCTGCGTGACAAGTGTACGAAATGATACATCTGATCTGCCAATTGCTGTGCAGCATCGTGATAGCTCTTATGGAAACGGTTTGTTACATAGATACCTTTATTCTCATTGTTTGGAATATTCTTTAATACATAATCTCCAAAGCCCGATAAATCCGAGGTAATGGCAGGTACACCGGAGGCCATACATTCAAGCGGCGTATAGCCCCATGGTTCATAGTAGCTCGGGAATACACCGAGGTGACAACCGCGTACGAACTGTCCGTACTCCATACCAAACAATGGATTGGTACTGGCAATGAAATCCGGATGGTAAACAACTTTTACTTTATCATGCTGATTGTTCACCATGTTTGACTGGCGGATGAAATTAAGAATTTCATCCTGACTATCATAAACAAGGTTATGGGTTACTACTTTAGGAAGTTCGTGCGATTTCCATGAAAGCAATGTTCTTCTCAAGCGAAGCTTCCAGTATTCGTCTACAAATTTATTCAGGTCAGGAAGTTTTAAGTCATCACTGGATGCAGATGCTTCAAATAATTTATCTCCTACCTGTTGTACAATCGCATCGCAATTGCTGCGTACTTCCTCCATCACGGCACGGGACTGTAATACCTGCGGGTTGATGGTGTGATACGGTTGTTTTGTAATGAAGAACATTACAACAGTAGTATCTGTATTTTCTTCTTTCAAACGCCAGTTTAAACGGGCAAGCGCTTCGAGGGTAATATCAAAACCTTTATTCTTATATTCATAACGGCCTGAAGTAAAGAAGTAAAGTGTTTTGTCCAGATCAAAGGTATAGCTTTGGAAAAAGTGACCGATAATAAATTCATGAATCTGGTCTTTATATTCTTTATGCAGGTTCTGAAATTCATGCAAGGCTGTAAAACGTTCGATGTTCAAACCGTTTGGTAAAACCATATCCGGCGTTCTGCCCAACAGCGATTCGCATTCGCGTGCAGTTACTTCACTTACTGTAGTAAACACATTTGCTCCGTGTGCTGCAGCACGTTCGATCTTTACTGCCGGTTCAATATTGAAGTTTACTGCTTCCTTGTTCCAGTCGTAATACGGCAGGTGATCGTAAAAATTAGGATCGTTCATGGCCAGGTAGCGGCCCAATAACGTAGCATGTGTAGTAAATACAATGGAAGTCTTTACATGTTCACGTCTCATTTCCGGAATAGCTGTACCAGTCATCCATTCATGGAAGTGTGAAACACATGGAACATCTCCTTTCACTTCGTCCAGCTGTTGGTGGAATACTTTGGCAAGATATCCGAAAGCGATTACCTGATTCAACAGATCATCACCATCCGGACTGGATATACCATGATTTTCCCAAAGCGTATATTTAATTTCTCCTAATTTATAGAATGCTGAAAAGTGATTGATCAATACAACTTTCGGCCGGCCGGAAACCAGCCAGTATCCATACTGAACTTCGTAGCCCAGGTCACGCATTTTTAATACTGCCTGTCCGAAAACATCATCGTAGTTGTTTATAGGTTCAAATTCTGCGATGGCTTTATTGTGGAAATAAGGCCCTACCAGACAATAGCGGTCCCCCCAAACTTCTGTCATGGTTGGTACTTTCGAACGGATTACAGTATAAATCCCTCCTACTTGATTACATACTTCCCAGGCAACTTCGGTTAATAAACAGTCAGAATAGTTAGTGTTCATTCTAATAATTGGAATTAAAAGTCAATATTTTGTTGTACGTATAAAGTTTTTGATTGAATTTCGAGTGCGAGTAAATTTCCTAAACCTTCGCGCTGACCTTTGAATACACATCCATTATCAAGACATATATGAAGATCTGCTGCAGCATTCCCGATCTGCTCTTCAATGGTTGTCAATGCAGTTGGTGTGTGTCCGTGAATGATTATTCTGCCTCCGGTTAATTGCGTATTTACTTCATAATCTCTGATCCACATCATTGAGTTATAATCTTTCAACGGGATTTCTGCTAAATGGTTTAAACCCGCATGAACGAATATATACCGCTCATCCTGAAAGTAATAAAAGGTATTGGTGATAAATTCATATACGTGGTACGGCACTGCGTTCTGATTTTTCAACCCATACGAACTTAATACTTCCCGGCCTCCGTTGTAAGATCGGAAGAGCGTCGTGTAG
>NZ_JBQCDF010000079.1:0-7886 GCF_051961495.1 Cytophaga sp.
GTAGAATTTACCAATTATTAAAAATTTAATTTTGGAATTCCGCCCGCCCCAATTTTAACAGCTATGTTTTTTAAAAACGACAGGATGCAAAACTCAACCAAAGCGGCTATATCAGGTTCTTGCGGAATTTTCCTGCAATACAATATTACGGATATGTTCTCCTTGCGTATCGATCCGGGCTTTGAAGGATGGAGATACAACTACAAAGATCTTATGGCGACAGATAATAATGGAAATGTTATAGGAACAATCCAAGGCCATACCACCTTTGATTACATTACCATACCGGTATTATTCAAAGCACGTTTTGGTGGCGATAAACACAACAATAATGATGGTAATATTAAAGCCTTTGTAAATGCCGGTCCGAGTTTTAATGTATTACTACAGCAAAAAACTGTATTTAAAGGACCGGATGAAACGCACAAAAGTACAAATACCGATGATTTCAAAACATTAAATATGGGCGCTGTGATTGGTATCGGTGCTTCTATCCCACTGCAGGATAATATTGCCTTGTCATTTGAATTAAGAAATAATTTTGGTCTGACGAATATCAATAAAAACACAAACGAAAATCTGGGTATCAGAACAAATTCTACAAGCTTACTGGTTGGTTTATGTTATAAATTCGCACCAAACCGATAAGACTTTTTATAGCGGATTCATTACTTAAAAAGTTGAATCCGCTATAATTTTAAAGAATAGTTTTTTATAATTTTCAATTGTTTTTTCTAAGAATATATTTCAACAAACTCCAACATTACAATCGCTGATTCGTATATATATTCCTGTGCAAGCGAAAAATGAAGAAACAGATATAATTTTCCCCATTAAAATTATTACTTTTTCAACATATTAATTCCTTGCCTGATTCGCATTAACAAAATAACGTAAATTAACATCTATGGAATATTTCGATAGTCTAGATCCTTTATTAAGGGTGTTTTGGTACATCGCATTACCTGCCAGTGTCATTTTTCTGATCCAAACAATCATGACATTTTTCGGTGGCGATACCGCAGATGGACTAGATGCAGACTTTGACGGAGACCTGGAAGATGGCGATTCACATTTCCAGCTTTTCTCTTTCCGGAACCTGATAAATTTTTTATTGGGCTTTAGCTGGACAGGCATATCCTTCTACAACAGCATCAATCACACATTGCTGATAGTGCTTTCAGTAGCGGTTGGCGCTTTATTTGTATACATGTTCTTTGCTATTATCCGCGAGCTACAAAAGCTGGCAGAAGACAATTCATTTTCGTATGAAGAAACTTTGAATAAATCTGCTGAAGTATACCTGACTATTCCCGGCGGTAAATCAGGCCGGGGGAAAATTCTGGTCAGTGTAAACGGCTCTATGCATGAACTGGACGCAATGACCGAAAATGATGTTAAGATCCCTTCAGGCTCTACGGTGAAAATTGTAAAAATTCTTAATGAAAATATTTTATTAGTAGAAACACTTTAACTTTTAACTTTACTTTAAACATGACCCCAATTATTATTATTGTTGTAGCCGCTGTTGTAGGCTTTGTTACAATTTCTGCGCTGGTATCACGCTACAAGCGCTGCCCTTCCGATAAAATACTTGTTATATATGGTCGTACAGGAGGTTCTTCTGCAAAATGTATCCATGGCGGAGGAGCCTTCATCTGGCCGGTTATCCAGGATTATGCATTCCTGGATCTGAAACCGTTATCTATAGAAGCCAACTTAACAAATGCATTGAGCAGACAGAATATCCGTGTGGATGTACCCTGTAGATTTACCATCGCAATCTCAACAGAAGCGGATACAATGAACACAGCAGCTGAAAGACTGCTTGGTTTATCTCATGAAAATATTCAGGAACTTGCCAAAGATATTTTATTCGGACAGTTGCGTTTGGTTATTGCAACCATGACGATTGAAGAGATTAATTCAGATCGTGATAAATTCCTGGATAACATTTCAAAAAACGTTGACAGTGAATTAAAGAAAATCGGTTTGAAATTAATCAACGTAAACGTTACCGATATTAAAGACGAGTCTGGCTACATTGAAGCGTTGGGTAAGGAAGCGGCAGCCAAAGCGATCAACGAAGCGAAAGTTAGCGTTGCAGAACAGGAAAAAATCGGTGAAACAGGTAAGGCATTAGCCGACCGTGAAAAAGATACACAAATTGCGGAAACACACAGAGACCGTGATGTTAAGATTGCCATCACTCAAAAAGATAAAGAGATCAGTATTGCAGCTGCCGCAAAAGACGAAGCCATCGGTAAAGCAGAAGCACAACGTGATACCCGCGTAAAAACATCTGAAGCCAATGCGATCGCAATTAAAGGGGAAAACGAAGCAAAAATTTCCATTGCGAATTCAGAAGCATTGCGCAGAGAGAAAGAAGCAGAATCGCTTCGTATCGCAATCACCGCTGAAAAAGTACAACAGGCAAAAGCATTGGAAGAAGCGTATGTGGCAGAACAGAAAGCCGAACTGGCCCGTTCTGAAAGAGAACGTTCCACTCAGATTGCCAACATCGTAATTCCCGCAGAGATCGCTAAACAACGTGCTATTATTGAAGCACAGGCAGAAGCTGAAAGAATCAGAGAAAATGCAAAAGGTGAAGCCGATGCAATCTATGCGAAAATGGAAGCGGAAGCAAAAGGTTTGTATGAAATATTAACGAAGCAGGCTGAAGGTTACAAAGAAGTTGTTGCAGCTGCCGGTGGCGATCCTACAAAAGCCTTCCAGTTACTGTTGATTGAAAAATTACCTGACCTTGTAAAAACACAGGTTGAAGCCGTTAAGAATATTAAAATTGATAAAATTACTGTTTGGGATTCAGGTAACGGAAGTTCAGATAACGGAAATTCTTCAACGGCAAACTTTGTGTCTGGCATGATGAAGACTGTACCACCGTTGAATGATCTGTTCAACATGGCAGGGTTAAATCTTCCAACATACCTAAAAGGTGAAAATATACCAACTATTAACACTTCTGAGGATTCAAAAGAATCTGAAAAATAAAAGGCCTGCATTGTAAGCAACCTTAAAAATTCGTACTATTAAGAGGGACTATTTAGTCCCTCTTTTCTTTTACATAAAGTTATGGCTGAAAAAATATCTTCCGGCAAACATTTCGTATCCAACCCGGCATTACAAACCATTCAGTTACCTTTTGCATGGGCGGGCACTCCTGTTGATGAAAAGGGGCGTTTTGTAAACCATGAATTTCCCTTCATTAATTCATTTAAAGAATTATGGAAGTGGCAAACCATGAAGAATCCGCAAAAGATTGAAAAGAAAAAAGACACCTGGAAATTAGCCTGCCATACTGACGCAACGTTTCTAAAGTCTTCTGCTGATTGCATTGTATGGCTCGGACATGCTTCTTTCTTTATCCGCATCGCGGGAATTTCTTTACTGATCGATCCTGTATTGTTTGATGTATCGCTGATCAAACGTAAATCGCCTTTACCTGTAGCTCCTGAACAATTAAAAAATATTGACTACATCCTGATCTCACACGACCACCGCGATCATTGTGATAAAAAGAGTCTGGAGCTGCTTGCTAAAAATAATCCGGATGCCATTTATTTAACCGGCTTGCATGTTGACAGTGTTATCCGGAAAATAACAAACAGCAACATGATCCAGGCGGCGGGCTGGTACCAGCAATACCTTACACCAGCTGCATTAAAAATTATTTATATTCCAACAAGACATTGGGGCAGACGATATTTAACGGATACCAACAAACGCTTGTGGGGAGGTTTCGTTATCCAGGCTGCCGGCAAAACCATCTACTTTGGTGGTGACAGCGGTTATGGAAGCCACTTTGCAGATATAGCAAAAATATTTCCTTCGGTCGATTATGCCATGATTGGCATTGGTGCATACAAGCCGGAGTTTTTCATGGGCCAAAGCCACCTCTCTCCTGCTGACGGACTGAAAGCTTTCCAGGATACCCAGGCAAAACATTTGATCCCTATGCATTACGGAACCTTTGATCTGTCTGATGAGCCGCTCAGCGACCCGATACGCATCTTAAAAGCCGAGCAGGAAAAAAATCCGGCAAATGGCGACATTTTATATATATGTGCCGGCGAAACAATTTATATATAGTCTTTGCTGATCATGCATGCATCAACCGAACAACTTAAAAAACTCGTTACCTCCATTCATCCTTTCACCGATGAAGAATGGAATCGGTTTGAATCTTTATGGAAACCGTTCGAGGCTAAACGTAAAGAACAATTAACCATACCGGGTCAAACAGAGAAGTATTTGTATTTTGTTGTTGAAGGTGTACAGCGTATATTTTATTTTGATGATCAGAACCGGGAAGCAACGCTGGTATTTACTTATGCGCCTTCCTTCGGTGGTGTGCTGGACTCCATGATCCATGAAAGTCCTTCCAGATATTATTATGAAACCTTAACGCCATCTGTTTTCCTTCGGGCTCCTTTTGCTGAGATCGAATCGCTCAGCAAAGATATTATCGGCATAGAGCTCTTAATCCGGAAAGGAGTTGTACAGGCGCTCTCCGGCGTGCTGGAGCGTCTGGTTGAAGTACAATCCTTTTCCTCAGAAGATCGTTTCAGAAAACTGCTGCAACGCAGCCCGCATATTCTGCAACTTGTACCACACAAGTATCTGGCAAGTTATCTTGGTATTGATGCTACCAACTTTAGTAAGCTATTGAATAAAGTAAAAATTTAAAATCTTGGTAAACACCAATATTTCTAAAAAGCATTTCCTTCAATTTTGTTTCATAAACATCATTCTTATGAAAACAAAAGCAATTCTTTTTACATCCAGAGGTTTTATAATTTTTTCGGCACTGAGTGTGTTATCAGTAAGTCTGATGGCTTTTCATGATCCGCAGGCTGTCATGAACCTGGTACAAGTCCAATTAACCAATACCGATGCCTACAGTTCAATCAGAGGCATCTACGGAGGTGCAGGATTAACAATAGGCATAAGTATGCTGTACCTTATTAAAAAAAACATGTCACTTGCTCTCCTGTTCCTTTCTATGCTTTGGGGCTTCTACGCACTTTCCAGGATCATTACCATATTTACAGAAGGTCGGCTTGGCACATTCGGTACACAATGGCTGCTTATAGAAAGTATCCTTTTTATAATTGGTTGTGTTTTGTATCAACTCAATAAATCTTTTAACAGAAAATAATCAGGCACATGAAAACTGTTGACACATTAAACCTGTTAAAGGATCTCGAAGATCGTGTTGAAAATAGCCTTACACTGGCTATAAGAACGTTTCAGAATACAGATACTTCTACCTTGCTTTGTCCTTCGGTTAGCGGTGGCTGGAGTATCGTCCAATGCCTGGACCATCTGAATAGTTACGGCCACTTTTATTTACCACAGATTAATAAGGCACTGAATAAAGGCTCTGACCAAAATACATCTCTTACCTTCAAAAGCAGCTGGCTGGGAAATTATTTCACAAAGATGATGCTTCCCGGTTCAGGTAAAAAATACAAGGCTTTTAAAAAACACGTACCTGAAAACAATCCGGATGCACATGCGGTTATTGCCGAATTCATCCATCAACAGGAATTGCTTGCGGCGTATCTGAAAACAGCCCGGTATAAAAACCTGGATGCCGGAATTCCGATTTCAATTTCACCTTTTATAAAATTAAAACTGGGAGATGTTTTTCAATTTATGATTGCACACAATGAAAGGCATCTTGAACAGGCAAAGAGAAATCTGCAATGATCTTCCACTCTTATTTTAATTTGTTGCTTCAATACATTAAATTGTATTAAACTAACCTAAAGACGATGGGACAAATTAAAATTTTCGGAACCAGGGAAGAATTGCATCCAATCCGGGAGAAACTTTCAGCAGTATTACACGAATGTGTGATGGACGCCTTTCAATATCCGAAAGAAAAAAAAGCGCATCGGTTTATATATATAGATGCAGACAGTTATTTCTATTTTGAAACGCGCACACCTAAGCATACCATTATTGAAATCAATCTCTTCGAAGGCCGGTCTATTGAAGCCAAAAAGAAATTATACAAACTACTGTTTGAACGGTTTGAAAAGGAATTAGGGATTTCGAACATGGATTTAGAAATTACTTTATTTGAATCACCTAAATACAATTGGGGCATACGAGGCAAAAGTGGCGATGAATTAGATCTGAATTATAAAGTAGAAGTCTGATGACTCACCCTCTTTATGTATTCAATAGTTAGAATCATCAAGTACAGATTTATTTCATAAATAAGCGATATATTAGAAATGAATCTAGAGCTAATATATCGGTTATTTATGAAAAGAATTTTTCCATTACTATTTTCCATGTATCTGCTGCATGCCCTTTCCGTTCATGCACAAACAATCACTGTCAGTACTGCAACAGAATTACAAAATGCTTTAAACACGGCCGTTGCCGGAAATACCATCGTCCTGACAGATGGCATTTACTCTAAATCCGGTGGATTCATTATACCTGCAAACATCAATGGTACCAGCAGTAATCCTATTATATTAAAAGGTACTCCGGCAGCCATTATCACGTCAAACAGTTTAAGTTCCGGCTATGGTCTGGGCTTACGGGGAAATAACTTTTGGGTGCTTGACGGATTCACTATTTACAATTCTGCAAAAGGTATTGTACTCGATAGCAGTCATCATAACATTATTAAAAATCTGCATGTGAATAAAACCGGCGATGAAGGCATACATCTCAGATCCTATAGCTCCTATAACAGCGTAGAAAATTGTTTTATCGATTCAACCGGAACATACGCTGCCGGTTATGGAGAAGCAATTTATATTGGTTCAGCAGTAAGCAACTGGCCGACATATACAAAAGGAAACGCCGATACCTGTAATTACAATACGGTATTAAACAATTCTTTTGGAGATCATGTAGCATCTGAAAATATCGATATTAAAGAAGGTACAAAAGGGGGCCGGATCGCTTACAATACATTCAACGGAACAGGATTAAACAACCAAAATTCTGCTGACTCCTGGATTGATGTGAAAGGAAATTATTATACCATTGAATGCAATACCGGAAGCAATACCATTGCCGATGGTTTTCAAACGCATATACTTGTCAGCGGCTGGGGTGACTATAATATCTTTTCAAACAATATACTGGCTGTAAATACTACGGGTTACGGTATTTTGATAACACAAACTTCTTCCAAGGGAACGGCTTACAATAATGTTGTGTGCACAAATAACACCGTTACAGGCACTAATAATGGCTTAACCAACATCACCACCCAAACATGTACAAATACTTGTTCCATACCAACCGATATAAAAAATATATCAGCCGAAATATCTTCTATTCAGCTGTATCCAAATCCCTGTACTGAAGGTATCCGGATTCAACTTCCTGAACAGTATATGGATTCCTTTTATATAGTTACAGATGCTTTGGGAAAGAATATATTAAATGGACAAATAAAAACCGGGAACGATGTTATCCGGACGGATGCCCTTCCCCCGGGACTATATGTAGTTATATTGAACGACACATCGCTTAAATTCATTAAGCAATAAAAAAGTTTTTCCACAAGGAATTATTTTAGTAGGCTCTTTGTTATCTTTACTTAATAAGATAATAAACTGAAACATATATGGCAGAACTGACAGTATCCGAAAAAGAACACGTTCAACAGGAGCTAGATAAATTAAATGCAGCAGTTGCCAAGGCAACTGATTTTAGCGAAAAATTAGAACTGAAAGATAAAATTCATAACATGACAATGATCCTGAATGGAGTTAAACCATATGGCTCTATTAACTATTTCTGTGAAGGCTGCGGCTCTTAATTTAAGCTATAACCTAATCTAATAAAAAAAGCGTTTGAAATTTCAAACGCTTTTTTCATATCTGATT
>NZ_JBQCDF010000080.1:0-2238 GCF_051961495.1 Cytophaga sp.
AAATCAACGATTTACATTGATTTCTGCTTTCATATATTGCATAATCAAGCCTGCAGTTTTTTCTGACACACCAGTCTCTCCTATTCTGGCAGAGACTTCCTGGTATCCCTGCATCATCGCTTTACGATAAACCGTTTCCGGCAACAGATGTTCTAGCTCCAGACGAATATTTTCAATGGTACAATCTCCCTGTATCAATTCTTTAACAACAGGTTTATCTACAATTAAATTTACGAGTGAAATATATTTGACACTTAGCACTGCTTTGGCAATACGATAAGATATTCCATTCAGTCTGTAACAAACAACCTGCGGAACATTAAACAAACAGGTTTCAAGGGTGGCTGTACCAGACGCTACTACAGCTGCACGTGCATGCAACAACAGGTCATATGTTTCATCGGTCACGATCTTAACATTATTCCTTTTATATTTTTCATAAATAGCGGAATCTAAATTAGAAACCGCAGCAATTACAAATTGTACATTCGGAAAATCAAATGCCACTTCTACCATACGTTCCAGCAACATGGTTACTTCCTGGTATCTGCTACCTGGAAGAATGGCCACTAATTTTTTCTCGGCATTCAGCTGATGCTTTTGAATAAAATTTGCATTCGGTGTAAAGTTGGAAATGGCATCACGTAAGGGGTTGCCAACATAATCTACTTTATAATCATATGTTTCAAAAAACTCCTTTTCAAAAGGAAGTATCACAAACATATGATCAACCAGCTTTTTAATTTTTATCGCACGCTTGGTATTCCAGGCCCATACTTTAGGAGATATATAATAAAATACTTTTATGTTATGCTCCTTGGCAAAAGCAGCGATTTTCATGTTAAACCCTGAAAAATCAACCAGTATCATGGCATCCGGCTTATAAGCGAGAATATCTTCTTTCGTATTGCTCAATACTTTTAAAATCGTAAAGAGATTGAAAAATACTTCAGCAAAACCCATGAAAGCAATGTCTTTGTAATGCGCATACAATTTTATACCTGCATCTTTTGACAAGTCACCGCCAATACCTCTGATTTTAGAATCCGGATCAGCATGCTTTAATGCTTTAATTAAATTCGAAGCGTGTAAATCCCCCGAACGCTCGCCACAGATTAAATAGTACTTCATGATTTTAATTTCTTTCCTTTAAACGAGCTTTTACTTCCACTATTCGCCAAAATATTCAACAAAATTCCTGGGCGTTTCATACAATTTGATACTATGAAGTTTCCCTCTTCCATTAGAAATATGACTTATATGCGGTTCTAAAATTTTCCAGAATTCCATAGCCAGAACTTCTGTACTCGCCATTTTGCCAATCATAAAATCCACATCCAGATTCAGGTTTTTATGATCAACTTTATCTGTGATTTTTTCCCTGATTAAAATACTTAGTTTCTTCAGATCTATTACAAATCCAGTATCAGGGTCTGGCTCTCCTTTTACGGTAACAATCAAATCAAAGTTATGCCCATGCCAGTTCGCATTCGCACAAGGACCGAAAACTTCGTTATTTTTCTCTTCAGACCAATTAGGATTATATAATTTGTGAGCAGCATTGAAGTGCTCTTGTCTTGAAACATAAATAATCATAATGCAGTAATTTACTCAGTAAAGGTAGTAATTGCAACGCTAAAAAATCAGATATTTTTAGCATTTGAATGCAACAGCAAATACAAAAAAAACGGTACACCAAACAATGACATTAATATGCCTGCCGGAATTCCCTGCGGCGGAAAAACAACAGCAGATAAAATTTCACAGGTCATTAAAAAAACTCCCGAAAAATAACATAACCACAATATAAAACTCTTGGTAAGTTCATATTTGTAAAGCATCCGGATCATATGCGGTACAATCAAGCCAAGAAAGCCTATAGGCCCTGCCATACTAACCGCAGTACCGATCAGCAGGGAAGAAATCAACACCAATATAATCCTATATCGCTGCACAGGAACACCTAACCTGTCTGCATTCTCTTCTCCCAGTTCCAATATCTGGAACGGGCTAAAAAGCAGGTAACTGAGTAAAATCAGGGGAAGTATGATAAGCATACTATTGAACACTTTCAGCCAGTTTGCCGTCTGAAAAGATCCGAAAGTCCAGAATATTATATTCTTCCAGGACTGATCTTCACCTGAAATATATAAAAGCAGCGATAGTACAGCAATCGCCAGACTTGAAATGGAAATACCTACCAATATCATGCGATATGGAATAATCCTGCCTTTAACT
>NZ_JBQCDF010000081.1:0-16093 GCF_051961495.1 Cytophaga sp.
TAACGCGCTTATTACTTTCTATACAAAAAGATTTACCGGCACCGGCCGAACAATTGGCTGAGACATTTATGAATCAGCTGCCGGTAGTATATGACAAGTTATTGCTGGATATTCAGGCAACCTTAAATGGCGATCCTGCTGCACGTTCAGAGTTTGAAGTGGTGAGGGCATATCCGGGCTTTTATGCAATCGCATTCTACCGTTTAGCAAATGTCATGTATCTGCAGGATATTCCGCTGATTCCCCGTATTATCATGGAATATGCGCATAGTAAAACGGGTATAGACATACACCCGGGTGCAAGCATCGGTAAGAATTTCCATATCGATCACGGTACCGGAATTGTTATTGGTGAAACGGCAAATATCGGCGACAATGTTAAGATCTATCAAGGTGTAACGCTCGGTGCTTTAAGCGTATCCAAAAGCAAAGCCAATACCAAACGCCACCCGACGATTGAAGACAATGTAGTCATCTATTCCGGAGCTACGATTTTGGGCGGTGAAACAGTCGTTGGTCACAGCAGCATCATTGGCGGGAATGTATGGTTAACAGAAAGCGTTCCTCCGTTTACACGTGTGTATCACAAAGCACAGATTGAAGTAAGCACAAAGAAGATATAGGATTGACAAAATTCGTAATGAATGATAAGAAATTCCAAAAGACAAAAAACAAATTCCAAACAACCTTAATCACGCTGGCGCAAGCATTTGCTTGTGCCCTGTTATTGATAGGCACAAGCAAATGCTTCGCCAGCACTTTATTAAATATTATTCTTTTTAAATATGGCTACGTTACTTGATTTTATTGGTAATACCCCGCTTGTTGAGATCACACGTATTTTCAACAAACCCAATGTAAAAATATATGCAAAGCTTGAAGGCCATAATCCCGGTGGCAGCGTGAAAGACCGTGCAGCCTACGGAATGATCAAAGGCGCGCTGGATCGTGGTGAAATTAAACCCGGCATGAAACTGATCGAAGCAACCAGTGGTAATACAGGCATTGCTTTAGCCATGATCGCACGTTTGTACAACCTGGATATTGAACTGGTAATGCCGGATAATTCTACGCGTGAACGCGTGCTAACCATGGAAGCTTTCGGTGCAAAGGTAACGCTTACACCAGCTGCAATCAGCATTGAAGGCTCACGGGATTATGCTGAAGCCCAGGTAGCGAAAGGTGGTTTCTATATGCTGAACCAATTTGCTAACCCTGATAATTATATGGCACACTACCACTCTACCGGTCCTGAAATATGGAAAGATACGAATGGTACGATCACACATTTTGTATCTTCCATGGGAACAACCGGCACCATCATGGGTACCTCAAAATTCCTGAAAGAAAAAAACAGTGCTGTACAAATTGTAGGTGTACAACCGACCGAAGGCGCTAAAATACCGGGCATCCGCCGCTGGCCGATTGAATATTTACCAAAGATCTATGATGAATCACGTGTAGATAAAAAGATGGACGTGAGTGAAGAAGAATCCGTTGCAATGACCCGCAGACTGGCGCGCGAAGAAGGTATCTTCGGTGGTATGAGCAGCGGCGGAGCCATGGCAGCAGCAATTAAATTAGGCAACGAAATTGAATCCGGAGTGATTGTAAGCATCGTTTGCGACCGCGGCGACCGTTACCTGTCGAGCGACCTGTTTGGGGTATAAAGGCTGAACGCTTAATGCAGAGCCTAAGGCTAAAAGCTATAAGTGAATTAAGTATGAGGTTCGTAAAGAACGTAAGAATAGAATCAATTGATAAGCACAAAAAGCTCAACTTTCGTTTGAACTTTTTGTGCTTTAAGCTTTCTGCATTAGGCCTTAAGCGTTAATCCTGCAGTACCTCTACATAAATTCCGGTTTCGTGTAATACCTTCAACACAGAAGATATATCAACCGCATCTTCGATATTTTTAATGCGGAGAATTCTATCACAATCTTCCAGATCAAAATTAATTTCCAATGATGGATTCTGCGCCAACAGCAATTGTTTGACCACCTTTGCCTGTATGTGATCCTGAACGGATGTTTTATATACTTCAACCATTTAAATAATTATGAGTTATAAATTATGAATTATGAATGGATGCTAAGTACTCTTCCCTACCGCTTGCGCGAGCATTTGCTTGTGCTCAATTAAAGGTACAAGCAAATGCTCGCGCAAGCGAAGGTTCATTGAAAGTAAGGGTGAATTATAAACTATGATTTATAAAATTCATAATTTATAATCCATAACTCATAATTCTCAATCAATTTTCGTCAGCACTTGGCCCGTAGCTTCCTGGAATCGGTATATTCAGCAAACGCAGGTAAACGCCCAGCTGTGCACGGTGGTGAACAATCTGACAATATGCATGGCGGATTGTTTCATGCTTTGTCTGCACGCTATAAATGACATCGCCATTACGCAACGTCCAGTTTTCAGTGAGTTTTTCCTCATTTGCCGGTATCAAATGCGCTCTTCCTTCAGCAAGACTTTTTTCCAGCAATGCCAGCAGGTCATTTGTTGTATTTATGATGGTTGGATTATAGGGTTCTGCAGCGAAATCAAGTTCATCGGTTGTTAATGCCAGGCTCACCCAGGTTGGCAGTTCTGCAATGTGCGTTGCCAATGTGCGAATGGTCATGCTCTTGGGATGCGGTTGCCAGTCATATTTGTCGTCAGGAATGCGTGACAACATGTTGCGGGTTGTAAGAGCTTCTGCTTCAAATTCCTTTAAAAAGATCGGGATCAGTTCCATAAAATTGTAGTTTTTGTATGTGAATCGTTATGATAACACAAATAAAAAACCACCCGGTGACAACCCTATGTCACCACTTTTGAAAAAAGTTTTAAAATAAATAATCGGCAAATATTCGATGACGCTAAACCCTTAGAGAGTTTTTAAATAAGTAGCGTCTCACAATAATTCCCTCTTTTACAAATATTAAAGCATGACTCTCCAAGGGTTTCCAAGGGTTGAACAATGTAATTATAAGTAGTTATCAATAATTCACCGGCAGGTCTTTCATGTATTCTGCCAGTTCAATATGCTTATTCTTTTTAAACGGCAGCTCTGTAGTCTTTACTTTAATAATCCGCGATACTTTAAAGTCCCGGTATGCCTTGCGTTCATGGCACCAGGCAATCAGGTGCCAGCTGAAAGCGTAAAAGATCAGTCCGATCGGCTCTATTTCCCTGCCGCTGAGTTCCTCCTTATTATTCTTATATTGTATATGGATAATTTTTTTGTCAGAAATTGTTGCCTGTAAAATGGATAAATATTCGAAGTCGTTTTCGAGCCTGGCCGGCAATTGCAGTTTAATCGTATCCTGCATTTTCTCCAGTTTATCTTTATCCACCTGTTTCAAGCCGGCTTTGATTTTGTCCAGTGCATTGGAATAATGCTTTATGATTGATTTATCTGCAAAGCCTCTCACCAGCGATTCTGTTAAGAGCAATGCATTCGCTTCATCATTATTAAACAATACCGGCGGCAAAAAATAACCATCTACAATAAAATAACCTTTAGCCGGTTCCACACCAACGGGAATCCCTTGTTCACAGATCGCTTTTACATCCCGGTAAACCGTACGCTTACTGATTTTAAATTTCTCTGAGATTTTTTCTGCTGTGATAAATTTCTTCGTCTGCAACAAGGTAATAATTCCTAAAAGCCTGTCGATCCGGTTCATTGAATGTTACTAAATAGATGTGGTGTGTAATTTTAGCGTTTAATTTTCTAATAAAAAAGCTTAAGACTTAAAGCCTAATGCGAAATGCAAGAAGCGTTAGGCCTTAAGCATTCAGCTTTAAGCTATCCGAACCTTTTCTTTAAATAATTTGTCAGAAAGTAGAATCTCTTTTTTTAACATGGAAACAACAGAACACACATTATTTGTAAAAATGGCATTAGATGCCTGGAATACACAAGCAAGCAGAGCAGACAAACTCATCAAATCCCTAAGCAACGAAGCGCTGGCACAGGAAACCGCTCCCGGTAGAAATTCAGGAACGTATTTAGTGGGCCACCTTACAGCCGTGCATGATGCCATGATCCCCTTACTCGGGCTCGGCGACAGACTGTATCCGCAACTGGAAGAGCCTTTCCTGAAAAATCCGGATAAATCAGGACTCGAAAAGCCGTCCATTGATGATCTGAGATTATACTGGAATACGGTGCTGGCTGTGCTGACCAATCATTTTAATGGGCTTAGAGCTGAAGAATGGTTGTCGAAACATACATCCGTTTCACAGGAAGACTTTCTGAAGGAGCCGCATAGAAATAAATTAAATGTACTGATCAACAAAACCAATCATTTAGCCTACCACCTGGGGCAACTGGCATATCTTAAGAAGTAGTAAAATTATTTAGATGAAGAACCGGTTTGGTATTGCAGAATATCAGACCTTTTCTTTTTTATACAGTTTTAAACTATTGCTATTAACTGATAATCTAATATATTTATGGGTTCTCCAACAAGTATCGTAAGAAATATGCATTACCCGCTCAGAGTTTATATTGACAAGTATGCTGCCACTACCATTTCGGATGCTGATTTTGAATTGGTGCAAAAAGCATTCACGTTCAAACGCTATAAGAAAGGTCAATATATGCTGCAGGAAGGCGAAGTTTGTAAATACATCGCATTCATTCTGCAGGGCTCTATGCGCCAATACTCGGTGGATGCGAAAGGCGGTGAACACATCCTGCATTTCGGCATTGAGAACTGGTGGATCGGAGACCGCGAAAGTTTAACCATGCTCACACCTTCCCGCTATAACATAGAAGCCCTGGAGGACACCGAAGTATTATTAATTACTTCTGAAAATCTGCAATACCTGAGTACTAATCTGCCTGCGATCGGTAAAATGATCAGCATGATGGATCAGCGTAATTTTATCGCTTCACAAAAAAGAATACACGATGCATTAAGCCTTACCGCTGAAGAACGTTTCCTTGAGTTATTAAAGCATCATCCCGATTTTTTACAGCGCTTCCCCCAAACCATGCTTGCATCCTACCTGGGTATCACCGCCGAAACATTCAGCAGAATCAGGAAGAAAGCATTGAAATAATTATGAATTAAGAGTTATAAATTATGAATTGATTACAGAAATGGACAGAATCATATACACTTATTAAGATTTTTAAATTCATAACTCATAATTTATAATTCATAATTGGCTTGACATTTATCAAGTCTCTTTCTTGTCATTTATCAATCCACATCTGCATTTTCTGTTGTTACTTTGTATCAACAAAAAGGGAAAGTAAAATGCTTTACCTGTTTTGGAGAAAAAAGGACTACGCAAATGGAAAAGGCAATCGTAACAAAATATGGCGGTATCAATTCCAAAGTTGGAGAACTTTTAGTGAACCGTCTGGTACCAAACAGATATATTGATGCAGTGGGTCCGTTTGTATTTCTGGATCACTTATATCCTACTGTTCAGAAACCAAAAACTCCTTCTGCTCCGGATGGACAGTTTGCGCATCCGCACCGCGGTATTGCAACCTTCAGTTACATATTCAGCGGCGCGCTGGAACACTTCGACAGCAACGGCGGACATGGGGTTGTTGAAGCCGGTGGTGCACAATGGATGAATGCCGGCAATGGTATCATCCACGATGAGCACTTCAGTCCGGAGTTTCAGGCGCGCGGCGGTGTGATGCACGGCCTGCAATTCTGGATCAACCTGCCTGCTAAAAATAAAGCTGAAAAGCCCGGCTACATGGCTGTGCAGGCAAGCGATATTCCTGAAGCTTTATTACCTAATGATGCAGGTATGATGCGCATTGTGATCGGTGCATGTGGTGACAATAGATCTCCGGTGCAAACATTTACCGAACAATTCATCTACCACATCAAACTGAATCCAAAATCAAGCTTTACTTATGAAACAAAGGCACATCTGGAATATGCAGCTTTTGTTCCTTCCGAGGAAGCAGTAATCAACGGAGAAGCCCTTGGCAAAAGTGAGATTCTGGCATTTGGAAAAGATAACGGAACAATAACCTTTACCAATAACAATATTACAGAAATTGATATTATCTTATTTGGAGGGGAAACTTATACCGAAGAAATCTATGCGGAAGGTCCTTTTGTAATGAACAGCCGCCTGGAAATTGCCCATGCCTACAGAGACTTCTTCAACGGCGACTACGGAACAATCAATTACAATAGTAAACAGTAGTCAGTAGACAGTAATCAGTAAAAATTCATAATTCATAATTCATAATTCATAATTCATAATTCATAATTCATAATTCATAATTCATAATTCATAATTCATAATTCATAATTCATAATTCATAATTCATAATTCAAACTAAATACCTACAATTATGGCAACTACAAACTGGATAATCGATGCATCGCACTCTGAGATTCAATTCAAAGTAAAACACCTTGTTATTACAACCGTTACGGGGAGTTTCACTGAATTCAGCGGTACGGTTGAGGCCGGAGATACATTTGAAAACGCAAACATATCGTTCGAAGCAAATACTGCTTCTATCAGCACCAACAGCGAGCAGCGTGATGGGCATTTAAAAAGCGGCGATTTCTTTGATGTTGAAAAATTCCCGAAACTAAGCTTCAAATCAACAAAGTTTTCTAAAAAAGGCGATGGCTTCGAATTGACTGGAAATCTTACCATCAAAGACGTTACAAATACAGTAACACTTGCTGTTGAATACGGTGGTACAGCAAAAGATCCGTGGGGTAATACCAAAGCAGGTTTTGAAGTTACTGGAAAAATCAATCGTAAAGACTTTGGTTTAACCTGGAACGCGCCTACGGAAGCTGGCGGTGTGCTGGTAAGTGATGAAGTAAAACTGATCGCGAACGTTCAATTGTTAAAACAATAATCAATGTTATACAAAGAGTAAGCAATCGCTTACTCTTTGTATTTTATCAAGGAAATAAAGATCGTGAAAGAAGTGCCCTTGCCTTCTTCGCTTTCCACTTCAATCCTGCCCTGTAGTTTTTCAACAGCTAGCTTAACAATGAATAAGCCCAGTCCGGTATCATTCTGCGATTTTTCATTACCACGATAAAACATCTCAAAAATTTTAGGTTTTACTTTTTCAGAAATTCCCAGGCCATTGTCCTGAATGTTTAAAACAACAAAACCATTTTCCTCAGACACGGTGGTATGCAATTGCGGTCCTTTTACTGAATCTCTGTATTTTAAGGCATTTTCAAATATGTTCTGATAAATACATTTAATCGAAAACAGGTCTGCATATAAAAATGATGTAAGCGTATTTGTATAATATATATTCAATTCGGAAAAACCTTCATAAAACCTGAAGCGCTCCACGATCTCCGCATGTATGGCATCAAAGTCTATTTGAACTTCGGATAAATTTTCATTTTTTAATTTCGTTACCAGATTCAAATCAGAAATATTAGCTTCCAGGTTTTTCAGTTTATTTTTAATCAAACCATAAATTTCCACGTGACTGACATCCTTATCTGCAATTCCGATATTACACAAGCCTTCAATAGTCTTTAAAGGTCCTTTCAGATCATGGGATGCACTATATAAAAAAAGATTCAGTTCTTCAGAACGTTCTTCCAATTGTTTGTTTTGTACAGCGATCAGTTCTGTTCTTTTTTCAACCATCTGTTCCAGCTCTTTATTCATCTGCTGCTGTTCGTAACTTTCAAATTTTAAACGCTTAAAACGCTCTGTCAATGCCAATGTCATGAAAATACACTGGCCGGCCACACCATAATAAATACCAAAGAAACCTATAGCCGTTAACGGCGGCGAAACAATATTAATGGAACAGTAAAAAATAAAATACGAGATGCTCAGTATAATCAAGCCTATAGCCATGTAGCGTGTATCTTTATTTTTTTTATATGACCGTATTGATAAATAGGTACAAAATAAAATGAAGAACATTTCTATATGAAATGTGAACATAGTTGTATCCCGAAGCATTACAATCATGTATATTATCCTGAAAATAATTAAAGCTATAATAAACTTGAACAATCTTCCTTTAATATCAATTTTCAGGAAATAAGTAGTATACATCAACAAACTGATGCATAAAAATCCTCTGGAGATATTCTTGATCAGATCTGCATGTTCTGTATAATCCAACAATAAAAACAGTCCATTACCATCCCTGAAAAGCATATGTACAAATTGGGATGCAATCAGCAAGCAATAAAACAAGACAACTTTCTCGCGTAGCAGAATATAGTGCATCAGGCTATACAACAGCACAAACAGCAGGAATCCATAAAAGATACCGTACAGGATATACTCCATGAAAAAATGTGTGAAGAATTTTTGATGGGAATATATGGCGAATACATAGTTAAAGCTTGTTTCGTTATTTATATTCAGGTAATATGTTTTTGTTTGTCCGGGTTTTAATCGAATAAAGAACACCGGTTGCTTATGCTGAATCGTACGTTGGTAAACACTTGTAGTATCCCTGAAATAATCATCCTGTTTCCTGCCTTCATCATCAACTGAAATCAGATCAATTTTATCGATCCCATAATTATAAGAAACCATGTACCATTCAATGGATTCATTACCGGGATTGGAAATCTGAAAGGTATACCAGGAGTCTGCATTGACCTGCTCATTCTTAAAAAAAAGCCGGTGTGTCTCAAATGTTTTCTTTTCAACCGGATCCCAGCCCTGGAAGTAAGAACTGTCAATCACGTACACATGTTCCGGATCGGTCAATTGAATCGATGGCTTTGCCTGACTGATACAGGAAATACTCCATAGAAAAATAAGCACACAGATTTTCATCTGTATGAAGATTATAGAGGCTATATTCCATTTTTTTATTTTCATAGCAAAAGCTCTATAACTATAACGTCGATTAAAGTCGTTTGTTTTTCGCAGACATGGATTCAGCAATAATACTGCTGGCCACAAGCTGTAAAGCGTGATACAGCATCAGTGGCAACAGCACAACACCAAGTATCAGCGGGTTGGGGAATAATACCTTTCCCATGACGGCACCCTGCACCAGGGATTTTTTTGATCCGCAGAACAACAAAGTAATACGGTCTTCGTGGTTTAATTTAACTGCAATGGAAAGTAAGTGCATCATTCCGAAAATAAACAAAAATAAACCAAGCATGCCTGCTGCAAGTACAAAGATTTCTGATATCGGATAAGATGCAAACATATCCCCTGCAAAAGATTCACAAAAAGAAGTAAATACAATGACCAGTATAATCGTCTGGTCAAATAGTTTCAGCAAGTCTTTGTATTTATCTGTAAGGAATCCCAGCCATTTATGTAACAGTAAGCCAGCGGTTACAGGAACAATTACCTGGATACAAAGCTTTATAATCACATCAGATGTATCAATTTGACAGAATCCGCTGCCTATCAGCAATGTAATCCAGATGGGGGTAATAAATACCCCCAGAATGCTGGATATACTGGCATTGAATATAGCGGCTGGTATATTGCCTTCTGCAATGGAAACCATCACCACCGAGGACGATACGGTAGATGGCAGGGCTGCTACATAAAATATTCCCAGCCATAAAACAGAAAATGCCTCCTGCCCGACTGTAAAGAAATATTGTAATGTTAATACAACAATCGGGAAAATGATAAACGTGGTAGACTGAATAAGTACATGCAAACGCCAATTAAAAAGCCCTTCCTTCATTTTTTGCGGACTTAATTTCAATCCGTAAAAGAAAAAGATAACCGCCACACCATAAGTAGCAATTTTTGAAAATGGTATCATACTATTTTCAGCACCTAAATGCGGAAATTGAGATGCTAACTCTACAGCTCCCAATAAACAAAAGAAAAATCCATTTAACCCTGCTTTTGAAAGTGTATTAATCAATCTTTTCATTGGCTATAAATCTGCGTCGAAGATAGTCAGTATTCATTAAAATCAGAATCAATTTTACTTGTTTAAACAATAATCTACACCAGTAATTATTTCCCATTTCAATAAATACATAAAAACTTAAAATACAATATATTATAAATTTATTCCTTTTTAGCTACCACTTTAATGAATAATATTTCCTATCTTTAAATTATAACTAAACAAACATTAAACTATAAAATATTAATAAACGTTTGTTAAAGCCCATTCTATGAACTATTCAATTAAACATGTATTAATCCTTAGCTTATTCATTTTAGCCACAGGAAAAGCATCCGCCCAGGCCTCTAATTTCGGTGTCAATTTAGCAGGATTAGAATTTGGTCCTACAACTTTACCTGGTAAAGCTGGTGTAAATTATTTTGTTCCGACAGCTGCTGAGCTAGATTATTATCAAAGTAAAGGTTTATCATTGATACGAATCCCATTTTTATGGGAAAGGATACAACCAACACTGGGAGGGGATCTGGATCCGACCTATCTGACTATCATTGATGGCATTGTTGCAAATGCATCATCGAGGAATATGTCTATCATTCTGGATTTACATAATTACGGTCGTTATCCTGAAGGAGGTAAAGTCATAGGTAGTACGGGAGGGCCAACGGTTGATAATTTTAAAGATGTATGGACAAAATTGGCCACACATTATGCAAATGAGCCAGCTGTATGGGCATTTGATCTGATGAATGAGCCACATAATTTAGCCAGTATAAGCTGGTTCACAATCGCTCAGGCCGGTATCGATGGCATTCGTACGATAGATAATTCCCATGTTATTCTGGTTGAAGGAGATAACTGGTCTAAAGGTAGTACCTGGACGCAATACAATGCAAATCTGGTTAACCTAAATGACCCGGCAGACAACCTGGTTTTCGAAGCACATCAATATTTTGACAACGATCAATCCGGACAATATAAAAATAATAATGTAACGGTTGCCGGTGCGGGCGCTAATGCCAATACAGGTGTTGCTTACATCACTCCTTTTGTTAATTGGCTCAATACAAATAATTTAAAAGGAATTGTAGGTGAATACGGCGTGCCTAACAACAGTGACCTGGCCAACTGGAATACGTTATTGAATAATTTTTTAACTTACTTACAACAGAACTGTGTTGGGGGTACCTATTGGGCCGGCGGACCTTCCTGGGGTACATATATAACAAGCATTGAACCTACAAAATCAGGTAGTACGTATATCGATTCTCCTCAAATGACTATTCTTGAATCATTCAGTTCATTGCCATCCGGCTGCGCCTCCAGCTCAAACAATATTACTATTGCAATAACAAGTCCCTTTAAAGGAACTGCATTTAAAAAAGGTGATGTTATTACAATTACAGCAGATGCAACTGCTGTAACCGGGACAATAACCGAAGTAAACTTTTATGCCAATGATGTTCTTATTGGCACATCCACTAGCAGTCCCTATACCATTACTGTTAATAATCTTACAGCAGGTACATATACTCTGAAAGCTACAGCAACCACCGACCAAAATGAAAAAGCCACCTCAAAAGGGATTTCAATCTATGTTGCGCAACCCGTATACTCAATAACCGACATTCCTGTTATAGATGGTTTGTCCGACCCAATGTGGAATAATTATCCTGCTATTAACCTCAATAAAGTCCTTATCGGTTCTGTATCATCATCTGCCAATTTATCTGCTACATGGAAAGCAACATATGACAATACAAATTTATATGTGCTGGTAGATGTTCTGGATTCTAAATTATATAATAACAATGCAGCCGTTTATAATAATGACGGTATCGAAATTTATTTTGATGCAGGGAATTCAAAATCGGTTTCTTATGGCCCGAAACAATTCCAATATGCTTTCGCCTGGAACAATCCTACCGTTAATGAATATCAGCATAATGCCACCGCAGGTGTTACATTTGCACAAACCAGCCATGGAATAACTGCAGGCTGTACGAACAACTGCTCTGCAACAGGTTATACCATGGAAGTTAAAATTCCATGGAGTACCTTAGGTATCACAGTTCCGAATCTATCGAGCTTCGAAGGATTTGAAGTAATGGTGAATGATAATGATTCCGGCACCCGGAATGCTAAAATAGCCTGGACACCAACAACTGATAATGCATGGCAGGATGGATCTCTGATGGGAACAATCATTATGGATACAATAGCCTGTACACCGCCTGCATTGGCTATTGCTGCTCAGGGCTCAACCTTATTTTGCACCGGCAACAGAGTTACCCTGACAGCATCTACTTCAGGTACCGCTCCAAATTACCAATGGTATTATGCTTTTAATCCTATAAACAGCGCAACGAATGCTACATATATAGCTGCACAGGATGGCAAATATGTTGTCACAATTTCGAACGCAACATGTCTGGCAAGTGCATCGATTGATGTAAACGTAGACTCTGTTACTGCACATGCGGGCCCAGACCAGCATATCGCAACTACTTCCGCAACGTTTGCCGCTACTCCACCCTTCACAGGCAATACAGGAACATGGACAATAGTAAACGGCACAGGTACTTTTGCTGATGCATCCAAATACAATAGCCTTGTTTCAAATTTAAGCCCGGGCATCAATGAATTTATGTGGACAATCGCAAGTGATAGCTGCGGAACGTCAAACGATAATGTGATTATTGATGTGGGTCAGGCTCCTAGCCCATCTCCTATCTCTGGTCCTGCAAATGTTACGGCAAATCAAACCAATGTTGTTTATTCATTTACGCCTTCAGATCCTAATGACCAAATTGTTTGGCATGTTCCAACAGGTGCTACCATAATATCAAGTAATACAGGCAACACTGAAATCACAGTAAATTATGGAAGCTCTGCAGGAACTGTCTCTGTTACGGAAACAAATATCTATGCCAGCACAACACAAAGCGTTGCTATTACAACACCAGTACTTCTACCGGAATCGGAAACCGGTTATGCCCTTTATCCAAATCCGTGTCAGATATCATCCACATTAATCATCCATGCAACTGACAATACTCCTGTCGCTATAGAAGTTTCTGATATAAAAGGTATTGCGGTCGAATCTCATAAAAATCAACCAACCAATACAGCGGTTTTAATTGGTGAGAATCTGAAACCAGGTATTTATCTGATCCGGGTTTATCATGGAAATGAATATGCGATGTTTAAGCTAATCAAGACAGAATAAATCTCATATTGAACTAGTATGCAGATTGTTTATAAAGCCTATCCCTATAAGGATAGGCTTTATAAATTATTAGACCGTTTAAATTATAAAATACACAAAAAGGATAGTAACTTTAATGTACATTTATAAATTAAAACACACATAAAATCTGTGTAAAATGTCTCTTTCGAAATTCAGCCAAGCAGTCTTACTAATCTTCTGTTGTCTGTGCTTTAAAAGTTGTATGACCCGTCAGGCATATTTCTATATTGTACCCGATGAAAAGGATGTAAACCGTTTTAAATATGAGACTGTAAAAACTGCGGACACATGCCATGAGTTTAAATCAACCGCAGTCAATAAACCTTTTTACGTAACAAACTGGACATCTGAAGAACCATTGATTCGTTTGCCACTTGATGATTTTCTGGAAAATCAAAAGGCCAAATACTTTTTAGTGATTAAAAACGATAGTATTCTATATCAATATACAGACAAAAAAATCCGTTCGTACAATCCTGTACCTTCCTTTTCAATTTCAAAATCATTTGTATCAGCATGTCTGGGAATTGCTTTAAAAGAAGGCCATATAAAATCAATCAATGACTTGGTTAAAGATTACCTGCCGGAACTTAATTATCATGAGAACTTCAATACATTAACGATCAACCATCTGCTAAATCAAAAATCAGGACTTAAAATGAGAGTGCCGAATGTAGCTGATGCGTATTACGGCAAAGTTGAAAATGTATTGCCTACCCTGGTCTTTCATGCAAAACCAGGTGAGTTCTTTGAATACATGAATATTAATTATACACTGCTGGGTTTAATTATAGAGCGGACAACCAAACAGGATCTGCATACATATTTTTCAAATCACATCTGGTCAAAAATTGGCACCTGCGATTCATCTATCTGGGGATATGATTATAAAACACACCATACCCGCGCCATCGGCGCATTTGCGGGCTCTGCACAGGATTATGCCAAGTTCGGTATTTTATACATGAATGGTGGTAAATGGAACGGAGAGCAACTTATCGACAGCAGCTGGGTAAAAGCATCTACAGCGCCGGTGAATAGTCTGGGAGAAGATGTTGGCTATAACAACAGCTGGTTTATCGGAGAGGAAGAACTTGGTGATTATATGGCTTTGGGAATGTACAGACAACAGATTTACATTAATCCCAAACACAAAGTTGTTATTGTCTCTCTTATGAAATTTAATAAAGAAAATTTAGACCTGAGATGGTGGGAAATCTTAAGACAGATTACCATGCAAAGCAATAAAATTTAATTGTCAACGACTCCTGCCACAGGCTCCAGCTTATATAATATATAAACAATTCTTTTCTCATCCTGAATAATCTTTACAGGCACAATCTTTAAATTGAACTCTGCTGTAAACTTCTCAAAATTTTGAAATGCCCGCGGGAACTTTTGCTCTTCGCGCGTGTGTGCAATAATAATTACTGAAGATGGATCACTGAAATATCTTTCTTTGTACTCTTTTTTTTCTTCAGATGTAGATGTCGCATTGAAAAACGGAAAACACTCGTAATACTTATCTTTTTTATGATCAAACGAAATCAATGCCGTATGAATACCCCAATCAAGTGAAATGAATACCCCATCTTTCTCTTTTGTATATTGGATTAATTCATTCACTTTTTCAGACCAGGCAATATTTTTAACAGGTGTTCCTAAAACCCTCGTATATGCCGCTATAACCGATACCTGATAAATAATTATTACAGAGAATACTAATCCACAAATCAGTTTGGCGATGTGTTTATGTTGATGTAAAACAACGTATATAGAATAGATGGAATAAACTAATAAGACTGTAAAAAAGGGATATATCGTGAAAGCATGCCATGGCGCATTTGCCTGCCGGGTAAGAAGCATCTGAATAACATCGAAAACGATAATTAAAAGTAGAGCTGTAAATATCTTTTTGTACCGGATAATAAATTCATTCTGAGTTATGAAAATGTTTAGAATTGCACCAATTGATATTATCAAAAAATAAAAAACCAATATTGAATTATTAATCGTATTGTTTCCAATACCATATATATATCCAAGGAAGGCTTTTCCATTCAATACATCTCTGATCTGCCAGAATTTATTAAAAAATTTATCTGCTATGCTGGCACCAGGCACATCTGCCAGTTCAAACGATACTGCAATCCATATAAAATACATAATAAAACCTACATATACGGTTGTCATAACCAGATATGGCTTTAATGTACTGAGATCTCTTTGCAGAATAGCTTTTTTTATTGAACTGAAATGAAGAATAAAAACTGTTGCATAGAAGGCGTTTATAAACCACAAAAAGTTTAATTTATTAAAAAGGCCCAATGCCAGAAAAATACTTCCAAAGATCAGATATTTTAAATCTGCTTTCTCATAAAAGTAGCGGCAAAAAAACAAACAAGCCATGCATTTGGTAAACAGTTCAAGTACATTTGGTCCCACATCCAATCGGGTCATATAAATGAACGATGGATCCAAAACCAATATACATAATTCCATCAAGGCTAATCTTCTGAAAAAAATTTTACATAGTATAGTATAGATTACAAATAATGAACCCATTGTAATCAATATTGCAGGCAATCTTATACTCCATACCGATACGTCAATAGTATTTAGGATTGGATAATAGAGATACGATTTCAATGCTCCTATATACGCCATCAGCAGCACCGGGAAATCCCCTACAGCCATTCGTACAAAAGAATTGTCAGCGCGGTTATGCAATGCACCATTAACAAAAAGCAGTTCGTCATATTGCATCCCAGGGCTGTCCAATTTATAACAGGCAATTGCCAGATAAAGGGCGAGTAAAAAACAGACCAGATATGTATACTTCTTAGAATCCATGTAGAGTATCCCTGCTATAAAAATAACCATATAAAAACAAAAAACCCTTTACTGATTATAGTAAAGGGTTTTGATAATAAGTTGGCAGCGACCTACTCTCCCACATTTGACTGCAGTACCATTGGCGCAGTTGGGCTTAACTTCTCTGTTCGAAATGGGAA
>NZ_JBQCDF010000082.1:0-19551 GCF_051961495.1 Cytophaga sp.
TCATCCTGTGATTTAAGAAAAATTTCGCTGCAAACCAGCGGTATCTTCACAATTAATAAAAAATGGGCAGCACTGCCTCCAACTGCAGTACTACCCTTGCAACATATCAAATCTTAAATAATTTAATTTCGAATTATACGGAGCAATACAGCTATGATGGCAATCACCAGTAAAATGTGAATGATACCACCGGCATGATATCCTAAAAAGCCCACTGCCCAAAAAATGACCAGAATAACTGCGATAAAATAAAGTAGATTTCCCATGATAATGTTTAATTAAAGTGAATGTAATTGAAATTGATATATATAAAAGGACCGATCATTCTGCATTTTGCGTGAACTACACGATCTCGTGATATGCCTGCTCAACCGAAGCAAATGTGTGCGAGCAGTATTACTCCCAGCACAATGTAAATGACTCCGTTCATAGTTCAGATGTTATAATTTTTGTTCAAATTCTTTTACCGACTTTTCCAGATCATTCATTTCATGATCTAAGTCTTTTTTAAAGTTTTCCCACTCAATAGCAGCATTGGTCTGCGCTGAATCAAGTTTGATTTTCATGCGTTCATTTTGCACCTCCAGCTCTTCTACTCTTTCTCTGTAAGAAGCTTCAGCCATTCTTTTTTTGTCATTTTTAAATTTTATAAGCTCTGCCTTGTTATGTTCATACTTCTTGTTTAGCTGAAGCCTGAAATCTGCTATATCCTGAGAAAGCTCCTGTTTATTTTCTTCAAATTTTTCCTTAGCTGCTTTTACATTCTCATTCACATCATCAACTTTCCTGTCTGAATCCATGCAACTGGAAACTGCAGTACCCAGACAAAAAACAATAGCCGCCAGGACGATCATTGATTGTATATATTTCATAGCTGTATGATTTTAATTTTTGAATTTGATTGCGCCACGGGGAACTTGTCAAAATTCATAAGCAAAAATATCCCAAATTGGGTGCTTACATTTTACATCCAATCCTGTTTTTATTGTAACTATTACAGGTAAAAGGGGATTTCAGACCCTTTCTAGGCATTCTTATGATTCAAATAGATCGCTAAATCAGTATTTAAAAAAGAATACTGCAATTTGCAGTATTCTGTATTGTATGTGTCAAATCATCTATTTATTCTGGCCATCTACAAAGTTCCCGTCTTCTTTAATAATCAACTCTATTTCTTTCATGTCTGTCTGGTTGGCCAAAGGTTTAACAACGGCAACATACGAACCTTCCTTCATGGTGTGTTTATAGGTAGCTGCTGAAACAATATCATAATTAGGGTATTTAGCTTTTATGGAATTGTATACATTTTGCGGAAGCTGGTCGATGTTGATCTGATGTCGCTCTTCTACAACAGAGCCTCCTTTGGAGTAAATGATTGAGTTCCTTTTGTTATCTTCTGTGTATACAACAATATAATTTGAGTTTTCAGTAATATCCTGCTTTGCCCACGATGCTTCGCGTGCATTCATATGTTCCCTTTTAAATGTCTCTTCAACACTTGCCGGTGGCAGTGCAGCTTCTGTTACAGCTGCTTTCGTAGTTGTATTTTTTTCCGGTGCAACCGTAGAGTTTTTGCTTACACCTGCCGTGTCTTTTTTAATTTGTCCTGCTGGAGCAGACGCCTGCATTTTCCTGTTAGGAGTACAGGAAATTAATCCTGAAAAGAGTATCGCTGCGGAAGCAATAACAATAAGTAAGCTTTTCATCGTTTAAACAAATTAGGGTAAAATATTTTTGGTATGTGAAAATTCTATGCGATGCCAGGTGAAGTCTCTATTTCTTCTTTTGGCTTTTTATTAAAAATGGTTTTAAATATTTTTGTTCCGAAATCTTTTATGGAATCGGTATGGCCTGATGTGAATTTTTCGACTCCCATCTGTACCAATACACCAAAACCTTTTTTAAATATGTTATGAGATCCGCCCACAAATACTTTTTTGGATAAATAACCGGTGCCCATCCCAATGAGCATATCAATCAGTGACTCATTATGAGACTGGTTAAACAAACCTTTAATCAGGTTAATGGGTTTCAACGATTCCTGCACATCATGAATGTATTCATTCAAAAGATTCCGCTCTATGCGTTTCTTTTTCTTAAGCAATGCAATTGCTTCCTTCAGATTTTCATATTCATTCTTCATGGGAATCTTTTTTAAGCATTTCAATAACAACCGCGTTTCTTGTCGGAGTTGCAATTAATGGTATTCTGAATATGTAGAGTACAATAAAAGTCAGCAGATAAAAAAGCGTTACAATGAAAAACCCATAATAGGCTTTGCCCAGTAAATCTCCTATCCACAAAGATGTTCCGATGCTTAGCATCAGAAGGAAAAATGCAATCACCAACAACAATAACAGCTTAATTGTAATGCCTGCGATAACGTCAGCCGATTTTCGGATTGCTGTCAGGCGGTACAGCAGTAGTGTAGTCTTAACATAATCTTCAGCTTTTTCAATAAGCTTTGCTATTGGTGATGCACTGTTTTCCATAGTGATATGCTTTATTAAGAGAAAAATTTAATTATAATTCAGCCATTGAATTTTTGAATTCATTTTTAGCTTCATTATACTTAGCTTTTCCTTTAGATACTACTTCGCCGGATTTTTCTTCGAACTTATCTTTTAAAGAACACAATAGATCATCAAATTGATCTTTGATTTCGCTAAGGTAATCTTCACCTTTTTCAAGAATTTTTTTTCTTGTTTCAGAACCTTTATCCGGTGCCAATAATGTACCTACCAATGCACCTGCGGCAATTCCTGCCAATACTCCTAATAATACTTTACCTGAACTCATAGTTGTAATTGTTTAAGATTGATAAATTGATTTTCATTAAAATTTTCAGACAGCTTTATTGCCTTGAATAACGCGGATAAGAACTGCAATGATGGCAAGTACCAACAAGATGTGGATGATGCCGCCGGCAGTGTAGGCAAAGAATCCGATTGCCCAGAACAGAACCAATACCACTGCAATGATGTACAATAAATTTCCCATGGTTGTATATATTTAGAGTTATATTAAATTTATTTACAGAAAAGGTGAACCTCATTATATACTTAGGTCCTGCTTGTCAGCAAACGTTTTTTTTATTTCTTTTCAAATTTTTTCTGAACTGCGATCGAATGATCCAGGTGTTTTCTTAATTCAGGTAACATAGAAGTTGCCCATGCTCTGATATCTGCATCACTTGATTCAGTTGATTCTTTTTCAAACAATTCAACCGCATCCTTATGGCCATCAACCATTTTGTCTACATACGCTTTGTTGAAGTCTTTCTGCTCTGTTTTTTCACTCAGCTTAGTATGTGCATCAATAACATCCTGCGTGTCTTCTGTCGGGATAGAGATATTCTTTTTACCTGCAAGGCCTTTCAGATCTTCCAATGCTTTTTTATGAGCTGTTACCATCATTTTAGCAAGCTCTTTTACATCTGCATTTGTACTTTTTTCTTCCGCAAGTTTGCCTAACGAAATCTCTTCTAAATTGATCTCTGCTGCTTTCACCAGGAACTTTGCATTTTTCTCATCTTTGTTATCATCAAACTTTGCATCATTCTGTTCTTTGGCAACTTCTTCTGTTTTTGATTCAGCATGCGTAGAATGATCTTCTGCTTTGTCTTCATGGTTTCCGCATGATACAGTTCCAAAAATTACTGCTGAAAGAAAAATAGCATTGATTACAGATGCTTTTGTTTTAGTTGTTTTCATAATGGTAAAATTTTTTAATTATTGTTTTAAATGATTTATATAGCTTGTTGTTTTGTTAATTAACATTACAAATGTGCATCTGATCATGATGCTTATTATTACAAAAAATTATCAATCTGTTGTATCATTTCCACAGACTTTTAGTTTACATAATATTAAATATATTCATAAGAAAGCCCGTCAATACTGTATTGACGGGCTTTCTTATGAATGTTATAACTTATAGATAGTTAAGATTTATTTTCGTTTTTGTTTCGTGGCAATCTCTGTTGGCTGTGGCCTGGAGAAATATTTTGTTGTAAACGTATACGTAAACTCAGCGCCAAAAAATAATATCATGGATGAATAGGAAACCCATAACAATAATAACACGATCGAGCCGCCGGCACCATAAGCAGATTCAGGTGTTGCCTTTCCAAAATAAAATGCCAGTGCTGTTTTTCCTATCGTGAATAATAAACCTGTAAGAATAGATCCCAGCCACACATGCTTCCATTTTATTTCAGCATCAGGTAATATTTTAAAAATCAATGCAAACAGAAATGAAATAATAATCAGCGAAACAATAAAATTAAGGCAGTTAAACAATACAACAAATACTTCGGACGTGTCCACCCGGATCCATTCACCAATAGCAGCCAATGCCGTTGAGATCACCAAAGATATTAATAACAGAAAGGCAATGGCCAGAATCAGGCCAAAAGAGAACAATCTGTTTTTAAGCATAACCATGATACCTGTTTGAGTTGATGCTTTTACCTTCCATATCTCGTTCAATGTTTTCTGCAGCGCTACAAAAACGCCTGATGCACCAACCAGTAATATACCTACGCCAATAATAGAACCAAAAATTGTTTCTTTCGTTTGCCCTGCATTCAGTAATATTAATTTTGTTTGTTCAGCAACGGTTGGCCCAAACGTTGCGGTTATTTGGTCCAATATATTGCGGCTTACAGCATCCTTTGTAAAAAAATATCCGGTGATGGCAACAATAAGAACCAGTAAGCCCGGGATGCTGAAGATCGCATAATAGGCAATAACAGCGCTTTGCCGGAATGGATCTTTCGCATTCCACTCTTTAAATGTGATTTTTAGTAATGAAGGAAATTCTTTTAAATGCTTTATCATATTAAAATTGAATTTTAATTTAAAATAAATCAGCTGTGCATTAAGGTTACCTGTTCAATATCCAGATGTTCATGTTTAATGCTGTTGCAAAACCTACCCAAAGTAGATATGGAACAAGTAAATACCCTGCATTTCTGGAAATTTTAAAAAATGCCTGTATGGTTAGTGCTATGCATAACAAAAGCAGTACAATATCTACCAATGCAAAAAAGATCGACTGAAAACGGAAGAAAATTATGGACCACCAGAAATTCAACAGCAATTGTATGAAGAAGAATTGCATGGCAGCTGTTTTTTCCTCCTTCTCTTTTTTTGATTGCCAGACCAGCCACAATGAAATACCCATAAGCAGATATAAAACAGACCACACCAAACCGAACAAAAAGTACGGTGGAAACCAATCGGGCTTTTCAATAAATTCAAACCAAACGTTTGTGCTAACATCTGAAAATAAACTACTGACAAAACCTGTCGCTTCACACAGCAGAATACAAAGAATCAATTTCCAGACAGCCGGTAGTTTATTCAATGCATCCATATTAACTTAAAAAGCTGTTCTTGTGATACAGTTTTTGCGGCAGACAACTGCGTAAGAGAGTTGTTTATTCATGCCTGATAAAGCATCTGTTGCCCATTTTTTTATGTCTTCGTCGGTTGTTTCTGCAGCTACAGTTTCAAAAAAATGCATTGATTTCTTATGATTCTTCACCATCATGTCACAATAGCTTTTGTCAAACGAATTCACAGATTGATTCGCCAGCAGCGCAAATATTCTTTCATTTGTTTCATTCAGAGAAGTAGGTATTGAAACCGACTTAGCTTTGGCCAGTTTCATCAGAGCAACCATTTTCTCTTTATTATACGCCTCATTTATTTTACCAAGCTCCCTGACATCAATCTGGTGTGCCCTGATCTGTGCCAGCTGACCTAAACGTATTTCACGCAAATAGATTTCTGCTGAAGCAACGATAAAAGCTGCATTCCTGTTGTCATTGCCTTCCTGGAACCTTTCTTCATTTAATTGATAAACAGTTGGCTTTGTTTCATTGGATTTTGCAAAACTGCAGGCATATACAGAGATCATAAAAAATACCGGTAAAACAATTACCGCTAAAAATAGTATTTGTTTTGAGGCTTTATATTTTTGAATTTTTGATGCCATATCCTGCGATATTCTTGTACCATACAAAAATATTAAGTGTTGCGACCTTGAGTGTTACACAATCCGGTGAAACATTTACAGTTTTATAACCCAGGCAGATAAGCGTTATTTTACAGGCAGAAAAATACTAAATGTTGTGCCAATGCCAACTTCGCTTTCTGCTTTGATATAGCCTTCATGGTTTTCTACAATCTTTTTGCAGATGGCCAAACCAATGCCAGTGCCGGGATAATCCGAGTTGTTGTGCAGGCGATAAAATAAGGTAAAAATGGCTTCTTCATATTGCTTTTCGAAACCAAGCCCATTATCTATTAAAGATATTTTATAATACTTTTTATTCTTTTCTTTTATCAGGTTGCTGTAATCGGTTGAATCAATGATTGTACTTTTAATTGCAATAACCGGCGCAACACCCGGTTTGCAGTACTTCAGGGAGTTTGCGATCAGGTTAATAAACAGCTGCTGGATCTGAAAAGGAATCACCTCAACAATTGGCAACTGGTCTGAACTTATTTCTGCGCGTGTCTCTTCAATCTGCTGTGTGAGCTCCTGCATGGCCTGTTCCAGCAAATGATCCAGGTTGGTAAGTTCAAATATTTTTTCAACCTTATTGGTTCTTGAAAACAACAGCAGGTCATCAATCAATACACGCATACGTTTTGCAGATACCTGTATCCGTTGCAGGTAATCTTTTCCTTGTTCCGACAGCGTGTGAATTTCCTTTTCATTGATGCGGGAAATAAACGTTTGGATCTTACGTAGCGGTTCCTGCAAATCATGACTGGCCACGTGATTAAAGGAAGCCAGCTCCTTGTTGCTTTTTTCCAGTTCCTTGTTGCGGTCTTCCAGCGCTTTACTGATCAGGTATTCTTCCGTAATGTCATTATTAATGCCGATCAGGATTTTATTGCCTGCAGCATCCGTCAGAATTTTACCCATGGACTTCAAATAGCGGATATTGCCGTCTTTGCGGATAACTCTGAAAAAAGCTACCGAAGAGGTATGCTGGTACAAAGCCAGATTTTCGCCATTCAACACAATGTGTTTATCTTCCGGGTGCACAAACTCAGCAAAGGATTGTATGCTTGGTGCAAATGCATTTGGCTCCAGGCCCAGCAAGCGGTATTGATTGTCTGAAAACGTTAACGTATTTGATGCCAGGTCCCATTGCCAACTACTAAAACCACCGATCTCTTCTGCATGTTTCATGCTTTCAGTGGCAATCTTCAGAATATGGTTTGATTTTTTCAGTGATTCAAGGTCTTTGTTTATTTTATAATAAGAGAATACAAAAACGATCAATGAGAATAGCAATAAAAAAAGCGAATACATCGGTGTTAAAAATGTTTCATGCTCATAACGCTCCTGGCGTTCGATCAGATAAATATTTTCCAGCTGGATCATGTCATTAATCTGATTGCGAATTGCCTGCATCACTAGTTTTCCTTCCAGCAGGCTTTTATTAAAACGTTTGCCGCTTACGTGTACCGAGTCATTTAAATTGATGGAATTTTCAAAAAGTATATTGTACCTCACTTTTATCAGGCGTATCAGCGAGTCGAGATTGTTATGCTGTTTCAGGTTATCTTGAGTCAACACCTGCAGCGTACTGATTGATTGGCTCACTCTTTTACGCGACTCATTAAAAGCAGTAAGGAACACCGTATCCCTGGAAACAAAATATGATGTCTGATTTATTTCTGCATCTTTCAGGAATGAATTCAGCTGCTCAAGCTCAAGATTGACACGGTGTGAATGCACCAGCAATTTACCTGAATCGACAAGACTTTGTGAGTGCTTATATAAAAATGTTGAAATGAAAATGAGTATGAATAACGATCCCGCAAAAATACATTTCAGAAGAATGGATTTGTTAAATATGGAATTGAGATTCATGGTGTGTTAGATACTCAACAAGAAGTTGTCCCGGTTTAAGCCGCTTGTATGATATTGCCAATTCAGCGTAATTACATCTGAAAGTACATTTTTTAATGTTGAAAATTCGTGAGGTTTTTTAATATACACGTTTGCTCCTTCAACAAATGTATCTTCAATATCTTCATCTGAAGCTGATGTTGAGTAAATAGCAATAGCAATATTTTTTAAACGATCTATAGATTTTATTTCTTTCAGGCAGTCCAGCCCTGTTTTGCCAGGCATGTTCAGATCCAGAAAAAGTACGTGCGGTAAAACAGCATCTTCCTTCTTGAGATAGTTCATAAGTTCGATACCATTGTTTAATGTTGTAACGGCAGTTTTAATTTTAATTTCCTGAAATGCTTCCGTGAAAAAAAGTCTATCGTCTTCATCATCGTCGGCAAGCATCACACGGATTATTTCATTCTGCATCTTAAATTATTATTTAGGGGTTCTATATAATTATACAAACAGGTCATGTCAGGAGTATTAGAGATTGATGCCTTTTTTATTCAAATGAGCATTTTTCCGCTTGTCAATAATCCGCTGGAACGCGCTTGGCGTAAGTCCGGTAGCGCTTTTAAACTGGTTACTGAAGTGTGCCACACTACTGTAATTCAATTTCCAGGCTATTTCCGTTATTGTCAATTCATTGGTAAGGATCAGTTGCTTAGCACGTTCAACCTTTTGCAGAATAATGAAATTGGCAATGGAGGTATACGTAACATCAGAGAATAAATTTGAAATATAGCCATAACTCTGTCCGATTTTATCCGCCAGGTATGCAGATGTTTTGGCGTTAGACAGTTTTTCGTCGGAATAAACCATTTCAACGATAGCGTCCTTGATCTTCTGAACAAGCACACTCTTATGGCTTTCAACTACTGAAACTCCATATTCATTCAATTGCTGATATAGTGCTTTGATTGTGTCTGCATTAGGGTCGTTGTTTATTTCCACTTCACCAAAACCAAGTATTGAATAATTCAGGTTCAACGATTCCAGTTGTTCCTGCAATACTTTTCTACAAACTGCATTTATATCAAATTTTAAATAAAGTTTCATTCGTATAAATATAATCTTTTTTGAGGAAATATATAATAGGATTGCCGCTGTATGAACCATACAGCGGCAATAATTTATCAATGGATAATTCTAATTCTTCTTATTTAAAACCAATAAAGCAATTCCGCCTACAACCAGAATAACGCCTACAATTGGCGACCATTGTACGGGATGGTTCTTTTCTTTACTGATTTCTATCGGGCCTGCATCCACGACTTTTTCTTTTGTAATAATATTGAAGCCTGTGTAAATAATCATAAGTGCTCCGATCACGATAACAAAAATTCCGGCGTTTTTCATATTGTAAATATTAATGTAATTGAATTATTTTTAGGTGAGATAATTAAAATTGCATCATCTTGTTCCACTGCAGCCACTCTACCGCTCTTTTTGTTTTGGTCACATAAGATTCGTCCTTAAATACTTTGTAAAATGTGTTCAGGGAAAAAATCAGCGTATTGATCTGCAATGATTTTTTTCTCTCAAACATGCATTCTTCCAGATATGCCGTTGTCTCTTCTTCGCTGAAAATTTTTGATAAAAGGAAATCAAAGGATTTCTTTGATATTTCTCTGTAAGCCGGTTCACCGGTTGTTAGCCACGCACAAAGCAATGCTTCTGAAATAAGGCTGCTTTCAATAGCTACATTGCTTTGAAACCATTTCCAGTTTTCGTTTTCCACATCCCGGAATGCCTGCACCAATGTGTTAGCAAATTGCTTGATCAGCCATACACCTTCTATCGTTTCATTTTTCGTGTTGAAATAATACAAACCTTTGATCGTATACGCAATGGCATTCAGTGAATGGATCTTTTTTACTCCAAGCAATGCTTCCTGGTACATGCATTCAGCCTGCTCAACCAGGTATAGCGGAAGAATATTCTTTTTGGAAATTAAATAACCCAATGCGCAAATCGCACATCCGGTGGTATCTGCCAGGTTTACACTTTTATTCTCCTGCGTGAATTTTTTTTCTACGTCTACATATTTGAAAAAATAACCATTTGGCTGCAGACAATACTGCATGAATTTTAAATAGATGCCGATCAGCTCAAGATCAGACTTTTCTCTTGTCATTTCATAGTGTTCACACATGATAATCAATGCCATGGCATTGTCATCCAATGAATAGATATTAATATTTTCGCCTTCGTGATTTTGTTTCACGCCAAAATCTGTTGTGCAGTTTTTGATCAGGCTTAAATTATATTCTGAAAAAGATTGTTTAGCTTTTGCGGGATAACCGGTTGAAACTTTATGTGCAGCGGGTACTGTCTCATAAGTTGCTACTGCGCTGCCTGTCTGTGAAAAAACGGCAGGGCTCATTGCACGCACAGCAGTACGTTTGGTTGTTTTTTTAGGAAAAAACGAGGTCAATACTTCTTGCTCATTTTCGATGCTTTTGTTTCTCAACTTTCTCATAACTGCTCATTTTTGATAGGTACATTTGTTTCAACTTCAATCAACTTTCCGGGGTGTGATTTTTAGCCTTTAGGGTACTGTAAAAGTGGGCAGTTTGGCGTTTGAATGCTTTACATAATTTTATACTATTGTTACATAAATTACATATGTATTTATACTTAGAAATCAGTGGCGGATTATGATGATTTCTGTTTGGGAATCCTTTTAATCATCCATACTATACCGGCTGTAGCAAAAGAAGCCAGCACATGTTTGATTGGATGGCCGCTTATCCACTGAGTCTCAGCAAAAACGGTGTGATCATGGTGCTCAAAAAACTTTGCAACCAGATAACATATAAATATGATTGCAAGCGGTGTATGCATATACTTATTCATCTTGCCATGGCTAAAACAAATCACGGCAATCAACAGCACCGGTAAAAATTGTACAAGGGCATAGAGGCGCAGGTCGCCGCAGCCATGTAATTCTGTATACTGCCAGTAAAACACGGAAACAATTCCTGTTACAAGAGCGCCGATCCATACACGCATTGCTTGTCTGGTGCCAAAGTATCTTGCATAGATCTCTGCAAAAAAGGAAGTGAAAACCAGGGTCATGGGAAGCCTATCCCACAGCAGTGTTTCGTTATTAGGTTCATAATGATAATATGCCGAACCCAGGCCCGTAAGGATCATTCCGATAAGCATAAGGAAGCTCATCGGGCTCAGGTGTCTTTTTTGCAGCAGGCCCAACCCCCAGATACCTGATAAAATAAAACCCGCATTGGAAACCACATTATAAAAATTAGGAATCGAGGCGATGCTCTGTTCATTGGCAAAAGCGTGGTAATGCTGATCCTGCGGTATAGCTGGCACAAGACTAAAGACTAAAATTCCTGTGACCAGTGTAATCCCGGCCAGCAGGATTTCAATAGTTGCGCCTGTTGTTTTCATAAGAGTAGATGATTTATTGAGTCAAAAAAAGCATATACCGCTCTGATGGGAAAGGGAATTTTATCTTAAAAAGGACTTTTATCTTCATAAAATAACGTATCAAATAGTTAATATTTAACTACTTTTATTAAATAACAGACTTTTACTTTATGGATAAAATCAGCGGAATAATCAGCACACTGAGCAAGGAGGATACGGTGCTTTTTAAGCAATTCATTCAGAATAAAAAGGAAATTGAACAACGAAAAGATCTGCAATTGTTTGAATTGCTGGAACTAAGTAATGGTGAACCCAGCACCGATGTGCTTGAAAAAATTTATCCCGGAGATGCGAATGTTGTTGCTTACCATGCTACCCGCAAGCGGCTTTTCAAAACGCTGGCTCAGTTTATACATACGCAAACAATTCTGAATGATGACCGGGTCGGGTTTTCTTCTTACCACTCCATTTGTGTACACCTGTTTAAAAACAGACAGGAAGAAATTGCCTGGCACTATTTAAAAAAAGGGCTTCGGCTGGCTAATAAAAATAATCTGCTAGATCTTGAGATCAGCCTCTATCAGCTGGCGATTGAAGAAGGTAATAGTCCGTATGCGATGGACATGGACGAGATGCTGGTGCGCTATGAATCCCTGGTTCATGTAAGGCACGAAGAATCGCAGCTGCAGATCATCCGGCAGGTGGCCCGCCACGAATTGAACCAGCGCCTGCGTAAAGGTGTGAACCTGGATTTCAGCGGATTCATTCAAAATCTCAACAACCGTTTCCTGCCCGACTCTCCTTCTGTACAGTCGCTGCATGTAATTTACAGCCAGGTTTGCATCGCGCGTTCAATCGTTTTAGAAAAGAAGGAGTTTTATACATTCGAAAAATACATCATTGATGCGTATTCAAAACTGCTTCACAGCAATGTGTTTAAAAAAGAAAACAATACCATCCGCATTCATTTTTTATACATGATCGCGCATACGTGTTACCGAAATAAAAAATTCGATCTTGCTCAAATCTACCTCGACAGCATGTATCAATGCATGCTTGATTATAAAAAATCTGATTTTAAAAAGTACGAATACAAATATGCACTGCTACAGGCTGCCGTATATTCATATACGCATGCATCAGGCAAAGCCATTTCAATCATTGAAAAGCTGCTGCAGGAAAAGCACATACAGCGCAGCAATGAGCAATACTTCAATGCACTTATCAACCTGGGCTTAAATTATTTTTATTCGAAGAATTACAGTCGTACGCAACGTACATTCAGAAACCTGCAGCATACAGATTCCTGGTTCGTAAAAATCATGGGGCAGGAATGGGTACTTAAAAAACTGCTGCTGGAAGCCATTAATTTATTTGAACTTGAACATCCGGAGCTTGCGTTGGATAAAATAAAATTTGTTGAGCAGAACTTTAAAGCTTATATGGACAGGGATCCGCATAAGCGCGCGCTGCACTTTATACGTTTATTTAAAAAGATTATACAGGATCCTGCTATTGTATCTACCAAATCATTTGCTGAGCTGGTTAACAATACCTTTACCTTCTTGCCGCACGAAGAAGAAGACCTGCAGGCAATGACTTTCTATGCCTGGCTCAAATCAAAAATGGTGCGGCGTGATTTCTACGAAGTACTTATTGAAGTTGTGGCGGCCACATAATCATACCAGCTGTTTTTCGATAGCGGAATGGTTATGCGCACGGCAATGCCAGCACGAAAGTTGTGCCTTTGTCGGAGTTTGACTTTACTGTAACATCTGCATTGTTTGCTTCAAGTAACTGTTTGCAAAGCATCAGGCCGATGCCGGTACCCTTCTCATTGTTTGTACCCATGCGGCTCTTGGAAAGATCATTGGAAAACAATTTATCCTTGATCTTGTCAGGGATACCAATTCCGTTGTCGCGGATAGACAAGTTCACCGTATTACATTTCGTTTCAGCAGAAATTTTAATATTACCGCCTTCCGGAGAAAACTTAATGGCATTGTTTAATATGTTTCTGAAAACGATTTCAAACATGACATGATCAAACAGAATTTTTATATCGTTTTGCACAAATACCTCAACGGATAATTTTTTGTTTTCAAGCGAGTAAACAGCCTTCTTAACTTCACCTTCAATATGGTCTTTCAATAATATTGTTGTTGATTGCGGGTGCAGCCCGTTCATCTGTGAGTAGGACCAGGTAAGCAGGTTGTCGAGCATCTGGTATACATGCAGTGCAGATTCTTTCAGTTTTTCACCTAAGAATTTTATTTCCTGTTCGGAGATTTTCGAACAGATCATCATTTCAGAAAGGCTCAATAAATTGTTTACCGGCTGCCTTACATCATGCGAAATAATTGAGATCAGTTTTGTTTTCAGTTCATTCAGATCTACCTGTTCCTTGGCAGTCTTATTCAGCTGAATGGTTGATTCGTATAACTTATCACGTTCATGTGCCAATGTTTCATTGCGGATCGCAAGATATTTTAACGTTTGTTCTGAAGACATCACGAACACGTAAGTCAGGAATACCGTACCGAATAAGGCGATGCCATTAAATGCCGAATTGATCAGAAATATTTTCTGATCATCAAACGTCATGATCGACCCAACCTTAAAATTGTTTACAATAAAGCCCATAATGCATATAAGGGCAACAATTACAATTGAAAACAGAAAGGTATACTTTTGGTCTTTATCATACAGTAAAAACAGGATCACGATCAACGGCAGATAGAATACAGACATATTGATCTTACTGCCGAATACATATGACAGGGTGAAAATATTTAAAGCTATGGTTGAGAAGAGTAAGGTCTTGGCAAATTTTGTTTTTCCCTGGGCGTTATAGTAAAAACACACCAGATATATAGGTGCGTAAAATAAGCAGATCCAGGCAAGCAAATGCACTTCGTACAATACATACGGTATAATCATCAGTGCTGAAACAACTAAGCACAATGCGGCCAGCACATTCGCAAAAAAAATGCGTTTCGCCTCCATGACCTCGGCATCCGGAGAGATACCTGTATATAAAAACTTAATGATCATGGTTTGCTCCTTGTATAGCTGCTACTGCATTATTCGCAGGAAGTGTAACTGTAAATACTGTTTGCAGATTCGGAGTGCTGACAGCATCAATGGTGCCGCCGCAGTTGTCTAGCAGATTCTTGCATAAGAGCAACCCTATCCCCGTACCTTTTTCATTAAATGTCCCTTCCCTGCTCACCGTTTTGTCGTTGGTAAATAGTTTTGCTAAAACGTCTTTCGACATGCCTATGCCATTGTCTTTAATGCGGAAAATAATTTTGTCTCCCGATTTTTCTGCCTGTATGCCGATTGCCTGATCTTTGTAGCTGAATTTTATGGCATTCGAAATCAGGTTGCGGATCACAATCTCCAGCATGTTTGAATCTCCGTATACCGTGAGATCCTTGTCTATATTCTCAATCAGTTGAATATTTTTTTGTGCAGCTTTGATTTCAAGTTGTTTGAAAATATCTTTTATAAGATCCCTGATCTGGATATTATCTATAATGGGTGCCGTAGAATTATTGATTTGAAAAGCCGACCAGCTTAACAGGTTGTCCAGCATTTGATTGGTGCTGTCTGTGGATTTTTTAAGCTGTTCGGTAATAAGCATTCTTTCTTCGCTTGTCAGGTTTACATTAAGAAGAATTTCTGTCAGCCCGTGAATAGTATTAATGGGGCTTCGCAGGTCATGCGAAATAATTCTGAACAGGTGGTCCTTCATTACATTTGTTCTTTCCTGGTCTTCTTTGGATTTTTTTAACAGGAAATTGTTTTGCCTTTCTATTTCCTTTTGGTTTGACAGCGCTTCGTTTACCTGGATCAGTTGAATTTCCCCTGCTTCCGTAAGCTGCAGAAACAAAAATGCCAGTATGACCATACAAAGCATGGATGTTATATCAAATGCATTGTTGATATTCCTGTATGTTTCGATGGCATACATCTGCTCCGACTGGTAAATGTTGTGCCGCACAAAAACATTGATCATGACAATATTGATCGCTGTAAGTATGAGCAGGGCATACATCGGAAATTTTTCCTTTTTTGAAAAGATCAGCAACGGTACAATTGCGATAGGAATGTAAAATACCTTGATCTCAACAAATTTGCCCAGAACAATAGCCATGAAAAAAACCTGTGCCAGCATGGAGCTGTATAAAACAACTTTAGCCGCCAGTGCATTTTTCATCAGGCACATAGATGCTGCTACTATATATACTCCCGTGAAAAACAAAAAGATGATATTCAGCGGGTAAATTTTTTGAATAAAAAAAACAGAGGTAAATCCCAGACTTATAAAAAAGCAAAGCGCAATTGTTACTCTCGCAATAAAATTGCGCTTTGCATCTATAGTTGTATAATCATCTAAGATTTGTAACCCCAATATTTTATTCATAGCTATTAGTTGAATTCTATTTTATTTGCGCGACGAGCGTGCTAAATCTAATAGCTCTTTATAACTTATGTTAACGGATGAGGTTTCAGGAAGTTTCACAAGTTTATAGGTAACTGTATATTTTAGTTCTTCGTGTGCCTTTAATTCCACGTACGTTCCCTGTTGTTCAATTTCAATATAACTGTGGTCGGGGTTTGCGTATAATTCAATTTCACCTTCTTCCGGGGCATATTTTCCGGCAGCAACATCTTCAAAGGATTTCACCAATAACATTCCGTTTGAGAATTGTGCCAGCCAGCCTTCTTTACCATCGGCAAACACTTTCGTTGAGCCCGGAGGGCCTGTAGCAGGTACAGTTTCAGGCTTATGCTGGTACCAGGTAGCGCCAAGACTGTCTTTTGTCAATGGTGCAAGCAGTCCTCTTTTTGCTTCGTCACCGCTTGGGTAAAATGTTAAGCCGCCCGGAGCAACTCTCGAAATCTCCCATGCAGCAACTTTCTGTGCAATTGTTGTGTCATTCAAAATTGTGTACGTTACCACCAGTGTTGTATCGGCCGTATTGATTTTATAGGCCTTTGTAAAAATAAATGACTGCTTCGGATCTTTTTTGCTCTTCAGGATAATCTCTGTTGAATCCTGAACAACTGTATAAGCGAAGTTATCAAGTTCCTGAGATGGCGGCCATCCCCATGCACTTTGCGGTGCCGGCCATAGAGAAGTTCCCCAGTTGCCGGGATTTACTTTTTTACCGGATAAAATATTCTTGTCACCCAACGAAAGCGCTTCAAGCCTGCCGCCGTTTTTAAAATCAATCACTGCTGTTAAGCCTGCATACGATAAGCTATATGCGCTATCACCAATTGGAGCAACTGTTGCCGCTGTTTCCTGCTCTTCCGAAATTTCAATTGTTTTTGTTTCAGTGCATGCGAAAAACGTAATTCCAACCAGTGCGAGTGTCGGAATAAAGAGATTGATTTTCATAAAAAGATTCTTAATTTATTGATTAATAACTGTTTTGAGTCGGAATTTACGGGATTTTTCAGAAACCGGAAACCTTACGCAAGACTATTTGACTGAATTGAACAAAATCATACTTCTTTCCTGTTTATAAATCTGAGCGAAAATGAACCTGTATTTAGTCCGTGCGACCAGCATCTTTCTTTTTTGATCTCAAAAATTTAGAATATCTTAGAGACACAAAGGCGCTGCCAGAACAGTGGTTCGTCCGGCATAGGCAGGATGAACACAGTATTAAGTCTAACAACCATTTGTACCACTTATTTAACGATTACGAATACAATGACGAAAGTAACATTAAAAGGAAATGCCACAACCATCAAAGGTGATTTACCCGGTATTGGAAATACAGCTCCCGATTTCACGTTTGTAAAAACGGATTTATCTGAAGGAACGCTTTACGGGCAAGGCAACACGATAAAAGTGATCATTGCTGTGCCAAGCCTGGATACCAGCACCTGCGCGCTTGAAACAAGACAGTTCAACCAGAAACTGGCTTCGGCAAATGGTGTGAAAGGTCTCGTAATCTCTAAAGATCTTCCTTTTGCCATGAGACGTTTTTGCGAAACAGAAGGTATTGCAAACGTAGTAAGCGGTTCAGATTTCAGGACTTCCGAGTTCATTCAGAAATACAATACAGAGATTTTAGAAGGTCCGCTGAAAGGTCTTTCGGCACGTGCTATTATTGTTGTAGACCAGAACAATGTTGTGCGTTATACCCAGCTTGTGCCGGAAATCTCTGCAGAACCTGATTACGATCATGTGTTGAAAGCAATTGATTCTTTAAAATAAGAACTGCTGAAGCGTATTTTAACAAGAGTCGCAAATGCGGCTCTTTTTTTTTACTTTAGAATCAAATTTCTTCCTTATGATAAAAAACATCATACGCTTCTTCATTTTTTTTCTGACCGGTTTTCAGTTGAGTCATGCAGCACCAATCAATGCCCTTGCGTTAAAGAATGGCTGCCGGATCGTGCAGCGCCCGGCTACTTTTTTTACACCTACTGCTTTCAGTGCCAGGATCGACGCCTGGTCAGTATATGCGCTGCAGGATGAATCAGAAACATCAGGTTGGTGTTCAGGAGCGGCTTCCAGGGCACCTTATGTTTTTGTCTTCGAACTTTCTGAAGATTATTCCATCAAAAAACTGGCGTTCAATACACGTTGCCAGAAAGAATATAAGCTCATCAGCGCAAAAGATATTAAAGTTGAATATTCTATTACCTCTGCAAAAACCGGTTTTATTTCTCCTGCTACTTACAGTCTGAAACAGGACACCATCAATACTTTCGATTGTGTGCCGGTGAAAGCTCGTTGGATCAAGCTTACCATCTTATCAAACCATGGCAATCCGCAATGGACGGAACTGATGGAGTTTGAAGCCTTGGGCGATCCCGTAAACCCTGCCGCTCCGGTGATCTCGCCCGTTGGTGTGTGGAACACCGACTTTGAATGGGTCAGCATCAATAAAACTACCGACGGAATCATTTATGGTTGCTATAAATGGGCAAACGGAGAAATGTATCTGAAAAAGCAGAACAGGAATAAATATGTTTTTACCTGGAAGCAGAATGATGACGGACAAAAAGGCTGGTGTGTATTGGTGATGAATAAAGAAGGAACCAGTATGAGTGGCATCTGGGGCGTAAACAACGATACCACAAAATTCGGTCATTGGGAGTTTACCAGGCTGCAAAACGCTCCTTACAAATGTTCAAACGATTTAACCGTTGCTGCCAGGATTAAGGAAGAAGCGCTGGCTGCCGAACCCAAGCTGAATGTAATGATCGAAGTTGTTGACAAGGTTTCCAATAAAGCCATTCCAGGTATTATAGATTTATATACGATAGAAAATTTCTACCAGATACCATCGGGCGATGGCATGTATACAGCTGATGTAAAAGTAAGCTCACGTGTTGTTGTAAAAACATTCCTGCCGGATTATTATCCGAGTATTGATACATTTGTTGTCTCAGAAGCTGAACAGAAACGACTGTATGTAACACGTATGGTACAGCTGTCAAAACTAAAAGCAGGCTCTACCATTCTTTTGCAAAATCTGCTGTTTGCACGGACCAGCGCCGAACTGTCTCCATCCTCCTATACGGGCCTGGACCAGCTGGTAACCGTCATGAACCAATACCCCTCCATGATCATAGAATTGTCGGGCCATACGGATAATGTCGGCAGCGCCAAGCAGAATCTTGATCTTTCGAAAAAACGTGTGGAAGCAGCGAAAAAATATTTAGTGGATAAAGGTATCAACCCTGACCGTATCAAAGGTGTCGGTTATGGAAGCAAATATCCCGTAGCCAGCAACGACAGCGAGCAGACGCGAAAGCTCAACAGGCGCGTGGAGCTGCGGATCATCACCATGTAGTGTTACAAAACGAAGAGCCCTTCCTGTTAAAACAGGAAGGGCTCTTCGTTTTGTAATATGTTGTTTTAAAAGATTACTCTATTCTTTTCCGGTTTTCATCATACAGACCTTCAAGCACGTTGTTGCCTTTGGTGTCAATTTTCAATCCGCCGTATTTTGCTTCGGCAAATTTATCTGCTTCGCCTTCCTGAAAGAAATAAGATTCAGCACCGATGTTCAAATCCCATTTCGTGCGCGTATACACTATTAAATATTCTCCGTCATTCAATGGTGTTTTACCTTCCTGTAAACGCACTTTCTGTGCTACACCAAATGTGTCAAGCTTTACAACGATGTAGCCACGCTTAGGAATATTTTCATCCATCTGCGTTTGATTAAGAATAATTTCACCTGGGTTGAATTC
>NZ_JBQCDF010000083.1:0-5631 GCF_051961495.1 Cytophaga sp.
ATCAGGAGCGCAGGTGAGCATTATGTTATTTTAGCTACGAAGAAAATACCTAATGAATTTATTCTAATTGGATAGAGCGCACTGACTCCGGAGGAGTCACACCTGTATAGCAATAGCAGACCTCTCTCAACTACGACCCCATCGGGGTCGCACATTTTTAATCTCCGCCACATAAATGTGACGGCAATGAAAGCTGAGCAGTTCTTTGAATAAGAACCAATCAGCTTTTTATTGCCGTTGAGCTTTAGCCAACGGTTTTTATAGGCACAAGAAAAACCATGCGCCAGCTAAGCCAAACAAACCTTATAGGTTTTCTATCGGTAAGATCGGTTCTTTATAATACAGTTGCTGTTTCATAACATTGCTACTTACCTTTACAAAACCTATAAGGTTTCGTAACAACAAACAGTTGTGTCAGATCATTTATCATATTGAACGATCCATTGAATAACTTGCATTTTGGATATTTCTCGATAAATATTTTTGGAAGCTTCCTGACTTTTATGTTATCTTCAAAACAAATTTCAACAGCTAAATAATTTTGTAACCGACTCATATTTTGTTGAGTCTTTCCAGCTTTATTTTCTTAAATCTTTCAAATTACATTTTCCCTTTCAGTATGAAACGCATTCTTTCTTTTTCTGTGCTGTATTTCTGTGTCCTATATATAGGACAGGCACAGGTGAGCCGGTCAAACACTAAAAAGTCTGTTCCCTACCGGGCCAATTACCAACGGATGTCGAGCAGCGGCAATTCGTATCACAATTTTGAAATCCGCAACGGCACGCTCTGGGGCTGGGGCCGCAATCTCTTTGGAGAAATCGGGGACGGCACAGCAGGAACACAGCGTAACAGTCCGGTGCAGATTGGTACCGATAACAAATGGGTAACGGTTGCAACCGGCGGTATGCATACACTTGCTCTGAAGGCTGATGGTACACTCTGGGCCTGGGGTTATAACGGCAACGGACAGCTGGGGAACGGAACCACGACCAATAAAACAACGCCCACGCAAGTTGGTACCGACACCAAATGGACATGTGTGGTGGCGGGCAGTCAATCCAGTCTGGCCTTAAAAGCCGACGGTACCTTGTGGGCCTGGGGCTACAATAACAGCGGACAAGTAGGCGATGGTACAACCGTAAATAAAACCGCACCGGTACAGATTGGTACAGATACTAAATGGACGAGCATCAGTGCCGGCAACAGCCATGCGCTGGCGCTTAAAGCCGACGGGACTTTGTGGGCCTGGGGTGCTAACAATGCCAACCAGTTAGGTGATGGTACTACAACCAACCGGCTTGCACCGGTGCAGATCGGGGCGGAGACAAAATGGACAAATATCTCTGCCGGGTATCAGTTTAACCTGGCATTGAAAGCCGATGGGACATTATGGTCCTGGGGCTATAATGCAAACGGGCAATTAGGTATTGGTTCTACAACCAGCCAGAGCGCACCGATCCAGGTGGGTACAGACAACAGCTGGGTTACCATCAGCGCCGGTGAAGCATTTGGTGCAGCATTAAAAGCAAACGGTACCTTCTGGACCTGGGGCACAAACGCCAATGGACAATTGGGCGATGGAACAACGGTCGGCAAAACAAGCCCGCTGCAAGTGGGAACCGATAATAAATGGGTGAGTGTATTTGCCGGTGCCGTACACACACTGGCACTCAAAGCGGATGGTACGCTCTGGACCTGGGGCGCCAATGCCAGCGGACAGATAGGAGATGGAACTACGGTACAGAAAACAAGCCCGGTACAGATCAAAGGAGCACCGGATGAATGGATTAGTATTTCTTCGCAGGAATATAATAATATTGGATTAAAAGCAAATGGCACAATCTGGACTTGGGGGCTTAATAACTTAGGGCAATTGGGAGATGGTACTATGATTGACAGATCTGTTCCGGTTCAGGTTGGATCGGATACAAAGTGGATAGCTATTATAACTGGAAGACAGCACATGTTGGGTCTTAAAGCAGATGGGACTTTATGGGCTTGGGGATTGAATTCTAGTGGAGAACTTGGAGATGGTACTAATATTGATAAGTATATCCCTGTACAGGTTGGAACTGATACAAATTGGCAAGGTATTTATGCTAGCTGGACTTTTACTATTACTCTTAAAGCAGATGGAACCTTATGGACTTGCGGTAATAATTTTTACGGGCAGCTGGGCTTAGGCAACACAATAAACAGGAATACTTTGGTTCAGGTTGGTACAGATAATACATGGGTAACTGCAGCATGTGGGTCTGGCCATGCACTTGGCATAAAGTCTAATGGTACGCTTTGGACATGGGGCAAAATGAATACGATGTCAGTTGATAATAATTTATCACCATCCTCAAGCATACCTGTTCAGAATGGAACAGATATAAAATGGACGAGTGTCAGTGCAGAACAATATTCTTCCACAGGTTTGCAGGCGGATGGGACTATATGGCAATGGGGATACCTGACACCGAGTTATAATAACGGCGCTTTTACGGTGAATCCTACACAAACAGGCACTGACCATGATTGGGTACGACATGCTCGGGGTGTTTCTTCTACCTCTATTGGTTTAAAATCAAATGGTACGCTTTGGTCCTGGGGAGGTAATGACTATGGACAATTTGGCAATGGTACTACACAAGGATCAGTAAATCCTTTGCAAATAGGTACAGAAAATGGATGGGTTCATATTGCTCAAGGAGGATTACATACACTCGGATTAAAATCTGACCGTAGTCAATACTGTACTACAGGACGTAATATTCACAGTGAATTAGGAGATGGTACTACAGTTGATAAAAGTAGCTTTGTTTGTAATACCAATACTTGCAATCCGGCCAATAGTGCTTTGAATGTTTCCGGGCCGTCTGCTGTATGTCCTTCAAGTAGCAATAACATTTTTACTGTAACCAATACATCTGCAGGAGCAACTTATACATGGACGGTACCAACAGGTGCAGTCATTGTATCCGGCCAGGGAACGGCTGCACTTACGGTCACCTGGGGTACAAGTGCTGGTAGTGTAACTGTTTTTGAAACCAATGGCTGCGGAACAGCATCCGGTGCAGCGGTGTCATTTTCTGTTGCCCTTTTACCGGTATCGAATAATACACTGGTGCTTGGCGGACCGGCTGCCGTTTGTCCTTCCTCTACAGGGAATATTTTCTCGGTCACGAATCCGGTCGCAGGTGCGACCTTTATCTGGAGTGTTCCAGCGGGTGCATCCATAACATCGGGCCAGGGTACGGCCAGCATTACGGTTACCTGGGGTACTACAGCAGGTACAGTGTCTGTCGCAGAAACTACCTGCGGTACCGGTACAGCATTTACAAAAGCTGTTGCGCTTTCTCCGGTACCAAACAATACGTTGACCCTAAGCGGGCCTACGACTGTATGTTCGTTAGCCAATTATACATTCACAGTAACAAACTCAACGGCCGGTGCTACCTACAACTGGTCCGTACCTTCCGGCTGCAGCATTCTATCAGGCCAGGGCACCAGCAGCATCAGTGTGGCATGGGGTACCGCAAACGGATCGGTAAGTGTTTCCGAAACCACCGTATGCGGTACCGGAACAGCAGTGAGTAAAACAGCTGTTGTTTCAGCCACTACTTATGCGCTGGGAAGTGTTGACGCTTTCTGCGGCAGTACCTTTGCTGTTCCTTTAAAAACAACAGGCGCAATCAGCAATGGCATCATCGGTCTGGACTTCGCGATCAATTACAACACAGCCGTCATGACTCCTACAGGCGCTGCTTATACCGGTCCGGTCGCTACTTCCTATGGCGGCTATTCGATCAATACCACTACACCGGGCAAAGTGTATATCAGTGTGTTTTTAAACAATGCACCCAACGGTACGTATTTCAGCGGCAACGGCGATGTAGCTTATGTGTATTTTCAGGTAAACGCAGGTGTCACTGCCGGTACGGCTTTTACGCTTTCCACAGACAACATCGAGGAAAGTACTCCCGTGAATACAAACAGCAAATGTCCGGCTGCAACGCTGAGCTCAACGGTAAAAAATGCGGTAGCCGGTACGCTTATTTATCGCAACACGCCTGCTGCTACTTTAAAATACGATCCGGCAAATCCGGCAGCGTATGTTGCATCCAGTGTCACAGCTGCAAATGCTTCATGTGTGCAAACATCAACCAGTGTCAGCCGTGCAGATCTTTCCGGAGTATTTAAATTCAGTCCCGGTAATGGTGCAAACATCATCATTCAGCGTGACATCAACGGTGATCTGAATACGCCTGTACTGAATTGTACCAATATACAGAGTGTGATCAACAGCATGGACCGCATCCAGGCAGCTGATATAGCGACCTACAAAACAACCAATGTTCCGATCTATACCTTACTTTCTGCTGATGTGAATCTGGATGGTAAAGTTACTGCGGGTGATGTATCGCTTATATCGTCCCGGAGTATCAATAATAACAACTGCGAGTTTCCGCAAAGTAATTACACCTGGAATGGTATGGCTTTGGTGCCTGCAACCAACTATGTAAAATCCCAGGACTGGCTGTTTGTGGACGATGCCACGCTGGCAAGCACTGCATTTACAACCGGCACCGGCAGGAATAATGTACCGAAAGTTCCTGCCTGTTTGCCTGCACCAACAGGTACAGCATCCTGCAGTCCGGCCTCAACAGCCACCTATCACGCGATCCTTTTAGGAGATGTGGATGGCAGCTGGACTAGCGCCAACGGTGCACAGCTGCGCACGGCTGCTGCAGATGATGCCATCATCGTGGATTTAAGCCAGGTGGATAAAAACATAAACGGCAATTATGTGGTGCCGGTATTCTGCCAGACTGCAGGTGCATTTTATGGCATGGACTTCAGCATGGATTATGCAGCTGATATTTCCGTGCAGCAGGTAAAGGCAAATACCATGCTTGCGAACGTGGGTACAGAATTCAATACCATCGGGCAGCAACGCGTAATGGTAACGTCCTATACACAGGATTCGATCTATACAACAATGCCTGTCGCCTATATAGAAGTAGCTGCTTCAGCTGCATTGACACCAAACAGTTTCAGCAATGCACAGGCATATCTGAATGGAAAACCTGCTGATCTGAAATTTACTTTTGACGGCGCGCCTGAAAAAAATACCGCTCATGCAGAGGTCTATCCGAATCCGTTCCGCACAGAATTCTTCATCTATGCGGCAGATACCGATCCGTTCGTACAGGTAAGCATATTTAATCTGAGCGGTACGCTCGTATATGAAAATGATAAAGTTCCGTCAAATGAAGCTTTCAGGCTTGACCAGCTGCAGGAAGCCGGTGTATACCTGGTGCGCATTACATGCAGCAACGGAACTGTCACCAAAAAGCTGATTAAATTTTAAGGATTCAGCATCTTCTGAAATAGTATTTCAAAAGAACCCCCAAAGAGCTGGTGTATTTAATGCATCAGCTCTTTTGTTTTACAAGCGTGCTGGATTGTGCCATCAGCGAACAAGTGGTTGGCAGTTTACGTGAACAATCGGTAGTTTGCAATATTGAATGCACAAGACGTAAACGTGCCCAACCACCGCAAAACATCCAGTTTAACCCCGGGTTTGGCACCGTTTAGGCCCCCGGAATTATGGTAATAAAGCAAGTAGGATACAGGGAG
>NZ_JBQCDF010000084.1:0-15213 GCF_051961495.1 Cytophaga sp.
AACGTGTTCACGACAACAAGCCTTGTAAATGGCGATAAAGTAGAAGTTCAGCTTACTTCCAACCTTGGCTGCCTGATTGGTACCAACCCATTCACATCGAATGTAATCACGATGGTGATCAAACCGATCCCTACGCCGGTAATCAATGAAGGCGACCAGACCATCTGTTCACCGAACACATTTACCTTCACGGCAGCAGTGGGGGCTGGCAATAGCTACCAGTGGTATAAAGATGGCATAGCGATCAGCGGAGCAACAAATGCAACGTATGTGGCAGACCGCAGCGGGGTGTACACGATCAATGAAGACAACGGAACATGTAACCTTCTTTCACAGCCGGCCACACTGGATGTAGTAGCGACACCGGTTGCAGATGCTGGAGCAGACATCTACATCAAGGAAGGTGACCTTGGCAGATTGAATGGCAGCGGGGGTGCGTTATACACCTGGACACCTGCCATAGGCCTGAGCGATGTGAACAGCAATACACCTACATTTACAGCAGACCAGAACATTACGTATACGTTAAAAGTAGCCGATGCGAGCAATACCTGCAGCAGCACTGACCAGGTGAATGTATTTGTAGAAAAAGCAATCGTAATACCGAATGTTATAACGGTTAACGGAGATGGCACGAACGATACCTGGGAAATCAAGAATATCGAGAGCTTCCCGAACGCAGAGTTCCTGATCTACAACCGTTGGGGCAACCTGGTTTGGAAGAGCTCAGGCTATCCGAAGAAGTGGGATGGATCGAATTACCGTAATGGTGAAGTGTTACCGGAAGGAACCTATTTCTACATCATCAATTTACATAGCCAGATCTTTACAGAGCCATACACAGGCTGGGTACAGATTGTGAAGTAATAATTAAAAAATATACATGATCAGGTTACTTTTTGGGCCTGATCATGTAATTAGTATAGAAAATAAATGTATCCGGGCAACCTTCGGAATAATTTAGGAGTTACAGGAATAACAAGAATAATTAGAAACTATAAATAGCTGTTTAATGAAGAAGTATTATTTATCGGTGTTATTGGTAAGCATGCTTGCACTAAGTGGTATGGCTCAACAGCGTCCGCAATATACGCAGTACATGATCAACCCATTTTTGCTGAACCCAGCAGTTTCAGGGACAGAAGATTATGCTGATATGCGTGCAGGTTACCGTAAGCAGTGGACAGGCTTTGACGGATCTCCGCGTACCATGTATCTGAGTGCACATACCAATATCGGTAAGCACCTGGTAACAAATAACCGCAGTAGAAACAAAAAGAATGGTTTCCATGGTGTTGGTGGTGTAATAACCAATGATGCGATCGGTCCCACTACTACTACTACATTCAGCGGAGCATACTCTTATCACATAAAGATGAGCAAAAAAGTATTCGCATCTTTAGGAGTAATGGGTGGTTTCAACCAGTTTACGCTTGATGCGGGTAAACTTCAGCCAGGCCAGTCAAATGATGCTTCTATTTCAGCCGGTGTTTCAAAGATCGGCATGGGAGACATCACCGTTGGTGCCTGGGTATATGGCGATAAATTCTATGCCGGTGCTTCTATGGCTCAGCTGGCACCAAGTCTTGCATTTACAAAATCAAGCAATTCAGTAGACCAGTATTCATTAACACACCATTACTTCATTATGGCAGGTTACAGAATACCTTTGGGTTACGACTTTACCTTTATTCCATCATTCTGTATCAAAGGAGCAACTCCTGCACCGCTTTCATTTGATATCAATGCTAAGGTTCGTTACAAAGATTTTGCATGGGCAGGTATTTCATACAGAAACAGAGATGCGGTTGCTGCAATGGTTGGTGTGATCATCAACAATACATTTGACATCAGCTATTCATATGATTATATCACAAGTGATATTAATAAATACACAGGTGGTTCACATGAGATTGTGATTGGTTACAGATTAAGACCACAAGGCAGAATTATTTGTCCGTCTAACTTCTGGTAAGAAATCGTCCGGTCATAAAGACATTACATTATACTAAGAGGTCACGTTAAACAACGTGACCTCTTAGTATTTATACAGGATTTAATTCATAGCAAATGAATCTGGAACAAGCGAGGGAATTAATAGCAGCCAGCGATCTGCCTGCTGAAATAAAAGACGAGTGTACAATCGTTTTTGATCTGTTAGATGTTTCTTCTGATAAGCCTCAATTAAAAAATGTAGCCTTATTAGTGTCAGCAATGACATTGGAAAAAGCATTCAGAATTGTTTTATATGCAGAGTATAAAACAATTACTAAAATCAAGTTTTCTATATTGATTGATAAAGCTCAGCAGCTGGAATATATTTCAAAAGCAACCGCTGACCAGCTGCGTCAACTGAAGAATAACAGGAATGCTCATGCCCATCAGCGTTTGCTGGTAACAGATGATGAGCAGGAATTGATTTCAATCCCTGCAATCATGGAATGCGTCTACTCAATCTTTACAATCTATTACCAGAGATTTCCTGAACAAAAGCAGAATGAACAGCATGTAGCGGAGTAATTTTTAGTGTGCTTCCAGCCAGTTGTTTCCAATGCCGATTCCTATTTCCATTGGCACATCCAGTGGTATAGCATGCTTCATGAACGATTCAACATTTGTCTTTAACAAATCAAGTTCATCTTTATGGGCATCAAAAAGCAATTCATCATGTACCTGCAGAATCATTTTTGATTGTAGATTCTCTTCTTTCATCCAATGCTGAATATTAATCATAGCAACTTTGATCATATCAGCAGCGCTACCCTGGATCGGAGCATTGATGGCGTTCCGTTCCGCAAAACCACGCATCGTCATATTACGGGAATTAATATCGCGCAGGAATCTTCTTCTGCCGAGAATAGTTTCAACATATTCAACTTCACGTGCTGTGTTTACGCAATTGTCCATATATGATTTCACAGCAGGAAATTCTGTAAAATACGAAGTAATAATTTCAGCAGCTTCCTTACGTGGAATAGATAAGCGTTGTGATAAACCAAAAGCGCTTATTCCATAGATGATCCCGAAGTTTACCATTTTTGCTTTACGACGCATGTCTGATGTTACGTCTTCAAGGGCTACGCGGAATACTTTGCTGGCAGTAGTGCTGTGGATATCAACACCATTTTTAAAAGCGGAAAGCATACTTTCATCTTTACTGAAGGCTGCCATGATACGTAATTCGATCTGTGAATAATCGGCAGATAAAATCACATGGTCTTGATCACGCGCAACAAAAGCTCGACGGATTTCTTTTCCCCGGTCGGTACGGATCGGAATATTCTGAAGATTGGGATTGGTAGAACTTAAGCGGCCGGTTGCTGCAACAGCCTGGTTGAAGGACGTATGAACCCTGCCGTCTGCTCCCAGCAGTTGCGGCAGCGCATCAACATATGTAGATTTTAATTTCTGGAACTCTCTGTAATTTAAAATATCTGAGAGGATAGGATGGTCACTGTCGAGCTTTGTAAGTACTTCTTCACCGGTTGCATATTGCCCGGTCTTGGTCTTTTTGGCATTGGGATCTAATTTTAATCTGTCGAATAAAATTTCGCCAAGCTGTTTGGGGGAAGAGATATTGAATTCTGTTCCGGCGTGCAGGTAGATTTGTTTTTCGACAGAAGAAATTTCTGTCTGCAGCAATGCAGAGAATTCAGCCAGCGCCTGTGTATCAATTTTTACTCCGTTCAGCTCCATGTCTGCAAGTACTTCGCTGAGCGGCATTTCAACATTGTTAAATAAAGATTCAAGTTTTTGATCTTTAATTAACGGGTTAAAGAAATTATATAACTGATAAGTAATGTCTGCATCTTCAGCAGCATATTCCGTAATTGCTTTAATGTCTACATCGCGCATGTTGCTTTGCTTCACACCTTTCTTACCGATCAGCTGTTCAATGGAAACCGGACTATAGTTCAGATAAACTTCTGCAAGCGTATCCATACCGTGGCGCATTTCAGGTTCGAGCAGGTAATGTGCAAGCATGGTATCAAACAACGGACCTGCAACCAGGAACTCATATTTCTTTAATACCAGTAGGTCGTACTTCAAATTCTGACCGACTTTAGTGATAGAAGTATTACTGAATGCAGGCTGCAGCATGTCCAGTATTTTCTTCGTACGAATCTGGTCGCTGGTAAGAGGAATATAATACGCTTCGTGTTTTTGAAATGAAATAGCAAGGCCTACAAGTTCGGCCTCAAGTGCATTAAGGGAAGTCGTTTCAGTATCAAAGCAGAAAGACTCCTGCAGCAAAAGTAAGTTGTTGAGGCGAATAATATCAGTTTCTGATTCTACTGTATAGTAATCATGCAGTACGGTATCGATTGAATCACGCACAACCGTTTCTGTTACTTCACCTTTATCATTGATTTCGGCGGCAACAGTCTCTGCGGCCTCCATGCCAAAGAGCCCCATTTGTCCGCTTGCAGCAGTGGGTGAAGTTTTTTTAGCAGGTTTACTTTCCGGCTTTTTTTCAGGTTCAGCAGTCGTTGCTGTATTTCCGAACAAACGTTTTTTTAATGTCCGGAATTCTAATTCATCAAACAATCTGTCTAATGCTTCAACATTATATTCTTTTACGCGAAGCGCTTCTTCATCAAACGCAATAGGAACTTCGCAGTGGATCGTTGCCAGCTCTTTTGATAGCAGACCCTGGTCGGCAAAGTTGATTACGTTTTCCTTTTGTTTTCCTTTTAGCTGGTCTGCATTTTTGATCAGGTTTTCGACCGACCCGAATTCTGCAATCAACTTCTGGGCCGTTTTCTCTCCAATGCCGGGGATACCCGGAATGTTGTCGACGGTATCACCCTGCAGACCCAGGATATCGCGCACCTGGTCTACGTGCTGAATATTAAAGCGCTCCAATACTTTTTTGATATCATAGATCTCGACTTCATTGCCCATATATGCCGGACGATACAGGAACACATGCTCGTTTACAAGCTGCATGTAATCCTTATCCATCGTCATCATGTAAACATCAAAACCCAGTGGCGGCGCAACTTTTGAAAATGTACCAACGATATCATCGGCTTCATAACCGGGTACACCAAGGATAGGAATATTCATACCTTCCAGCAAGCGGTAGATGTAAGGTATCGCTGTAGTAATATCTTCAGGCTGTTCCTGGCGGTTGGCTTTGTATTCAGTAAAGTTATCGTGACGGAATGTAGGCCCGTGCAGGTCAAAAGCAACACCAATGTGCGTAGGTTTTTCCTTCAGTAATATTTCAAGAAGACTGTTTGTAAAACCAAACACAGCACCGGTGCTGATGCCGGTGGATGTAATGCGGGGATTTTTACTAAAAGCAAAGTGGGCACGATAGATTAGTGCCATGGCATCCAATAAAAACAATTTTTTCATGCGTAGTCAATTAATATATTGTTGCGCAGTATTACAGAGCAGACTGTAATACTCGTCCGGATACATTTTAGAATTTCAAGTTAGTCAATAAATAGAACAGATAACAGGTCTCAGCAGGGCATAACGGTTATTTAAATTTATGCCTGAAGACTTACCAAATATTTTATATTTTTGAACAAGATAAAAGAGATACATTTATGGCACTTATAAGAGGAGTTCGTGGAAAGAAGCCGGTGTTTGGCGCTAATTGCTGGCTTGCGGAAAATGCAACCATTGTTGGTGAAGTTGAAATGGGAGAATCGTGCAGTGTTTGGTTTAATGCAGTGATTCGCGGAGATGTGAATTATATTAAGATTGGCAATAAGGTTAATATTCAGGATGGGGCCTGTATCCATTGTACGTTTGAAAAGCATGCTACGGTGATTGGTGATAATGTATCCATTGGCCATAATGCAATTGTGCATGGTTGTACGGTTGAAGAAAACGTACTCATAGGCATGGGGGCCATTGTAATGGATCGTTGTTATATAGAAAAGAATTCATTGATAGCCGCAGGCTCTGTTTTACTCGAAGGCACGCGGGTAGAAAGCGGTTCTTTGTATGCGGGCGTGCCGGCAAAAAAGGTGAAGGATTTAACGCCGGAACATTTTAAGACTATTATTGAGCGGATTTCCAATAATTATGTCATGTATTCCGGCTGGTTTAAGGACGAAGAATAATGGCTAACTTTTCAACAAATATGATTTTTCCGTAAAACTTACTTAAAAACAAGTACCTTTTTTCAAACTATTTCATAAATCCTGCGTAAGAGACAATGCAACATATTTAATATTTTAAAACTATAACCAAATTTTATTCTTATGGATTCTACACAAGTTGTTGATTACAGCGCAAGTTCAGACACAATTATTACAACTACATCAGCAGGCTTATCTCAGCAGGATGCAGATCTTATGGCAACCATGATACAGGCAATGGGCGCAGCGTTCATTGGTATTCTGATATTCTTTATTGCAATGATGATTTTTATGATTGTCTGCAATTGGATTATTTTTGAAAAAGCAGGCAGAAAAGGATGGGAATCAATTGTTCCATACTACAATATCTATGTGCTGTTCCAGTTTATCGGAAGATCGCTTTGGAACATCCTCTGGATATTTTTACCTATCGTCGGAATCATTGTATTCCTGATTAAGATGAATGTTTCACTTGCAAAATCCTTTGGAAAAGGAACCGGTTTTGCATTGGGATTAATTTTCTTAAGCCCGATTTTCCATGCAATCCTTGCGTTTGACAAGTCAATCGTATACGTAGGTCCGAATGGTGTTCCTACGGACCAAGGTTCAGGTGCATTAGATAGTGATATATAATTCTGAATTACAAAAGTATTTTAAAAGGTCCCGCCGGAAGCGTGGCCTATTTTGTTTGTATATTTTTCAGGCAAAATTTGAATAGGCTTGATAATTGTAGTATTATTAAAAACTTAAATCTATACCGTATGAGATATTTAATTGGATTAGTTGCCGTATTGGGATTCAGCATTTTGTCTCAGGCACAAAGCGCGTTGCCAATTGACGCTACCACAAACAAAGTTACCTGGCAGGAAACTGTTCCGCTGGATAGTATAAGCCGTGATGATATGTTTGATCGCTGCAAACGCTGGCTGGCCCACTATTATAAAATTGAATCCTTTACTGTCGACAGTAAAGTAAGTTATACGGTGGCAACCAATGCAAGCTTTAATGTGAACCTGACTTACGATTTCAAATATAAATCGCAAAACAATGTTTCTTATACGATCACGCTGAACCAAAAAGAAGGCAAGTATAGAGTAACGATCACAGATTTTATGTTTTACAAAACAGCTTCCGGAGTTAAAACACAGATTCCGTTGGAGCAGGCATATGCGAAGATGACCAGCCAGAACAAAGGGGAAACAACAACCCAGGTAAAAGCTGAAATCGACAAAGTATTAGCAGACCTGAAATTATTCATGGAAAAAGGATTTGTAAAAACAGAAGAAGATTGGTAGGACAAGTGAAATTCCAAACTCCAAATTCCAAAAAAAACAAAGACAAAGACAAAATAAAAAACGCAGTGGAGATATTCTTTCCACTGCGTTTTTTATTTTGTCTGGAACCTGAGAACTAGTAACTGGCAGTATTACTCCAGCACGATCGGGAAATCACTGCCGCGTGAGAACGTATATGGGAACTGAAGTTTGCCGCTGTACTTGGCGTTAAGTTCCGGTACCTGGTCATCCAGGTACGATTTCAATTCATAGATCGTAATCTTACCGTCTTTAGGAGCACCGTCGGCCTTGCCATTTAAAGCATCCAGCAGTACGTATGTAAACAAGCCATGTTTCAATTCAAGGATTTCCTTTGCATTCTGCTCACTGCCTGCAGATGCCAGCACATGTATGCCTGCGCCGCGTGAAAGCTGGGCAAAAGCTTTTTCTTCACTGGCACCACGCATGGCAAGGATCTCAACGGAACCACCCGACTGGCAGGCATCCATGATGATGATCTGTTTCAGTGCTTTGATATTTTTAAAGCCAGCCTGCATGGTCTCCGCAGATAGTGCATTGGCACTGGTGGCCTGGTACATGCTGATACATTCTACCGGTATGAAAAAGAAATTCTGATCTACCATGCAGCCGTGACCTGCATAATAAAAAATAAATACATCATTGATCGATACATGATTCTCAAGGCTCTTTAACGTATCAAGCACATTCTGGCGGGTTGCAGCGGCGTCATAAAGCGCATGGATTTTCACTTTCTGATATAAGGTTGCGCCGTTCTTTTTTACAGATTCTGCAAACGATTCAGCATCTGCACGTGCATAGTTTAATGTGTATGCAGGGTTTTTGTATTTATCGACACCAATCACAAACACATGACAAACCGCAGCGCTCGGCGCTTTTTCGGAGAATACAGAAACGGTTATGGCTGCCGATTCGATTTTTCCTTTGCTGATTCCGACTACGCTGAATTGATTCGTTCCTTTCACCAGGCTGGCTGTTGTTGTATAGACGGTGTAATTGCCTTTTCCCGGAGTAAGTTTTCCCGAATCAAAAGATACCGGCATGTTTTTTCCGTTGTGCGACAAGCGTATTTCACTTAAACCACCGCCTTCATCAATGACTTTAATATTTACAGATACCTGTAAGCCATCTTCAGATTGTATGCAGGCGAGTTTAACGATTGGCGGCGGTGAAAGCTGTAACGTGTTGTCAACATCCTGTCCCATGCCGGTTGGCGAAGAACCGCGGTTTACAAAGAGCTGTTGAATCAGATCCGGTCTGTAGTATTCAAAGAACTGGTCAGGAGCATAAACATCCATGCCTTTTACAAAGTGAATATCAGAGCGTGCTTTTTCTGTAGCGCTGAAGTAGCCCTGAGGCGTGCGTGCCATCCATTCACGGGAACTGATGTGAACATGTTCATAGAATTCAAGTCCTGATTCCAGGTTCCAGCATTTAACTACCCCATCAGCACCGTAAGATACCAGCATCTTCCCGTCTTTGCTGAGCGACAAGGAACTGACTTCTGCCTGATGGCCGGTTAATGTTTTTACTACCTGGCCGGATTGAATATCCCAGATGCGGATGATACGATCACTACCACCTGTGATGATGCGTTTTGCATCAGCAGTATATATGGCACTGTGCAGCATGCCGCGCGCGCCTTTGAATTTCTGAATCATCATGCCGGTTGTTATGTCCCATATCCGTGCAGTACCGTCCCAGGAAGCCGTTAATGCTTTATTCGGATCTGTGCCGAAGGCAATGGAAGAGACCACGTCTGTATGGCCGACAAAAGTCAATACAGTCTGTTTAGTATCCGGTTCGCGCAGTTCAAGAGCGTTATTCAGCATGCCGCACAGTAGGTACAAACCATTTGGTGTAAAGGAAATGCTGTAACAGGCAGTTTCTTTCAGGTCAATCTCTGAAGACAGTTCCGCTGTTTCGGTGTTGTATACCGCAATATATCCATCCCACGATGCGGTTGATACGTATTGTCCGTCACGACTTACCGATACATCAAAGATCGGTTCACGGTGAGGTTTCATGCGGTTGATCAATGCTCCTGTTTTTGTGTTCCATAAAAGAACTTCTCCGGCACCATCGGCGGTAGCAAGTACAGCGCCGTCTGCAGATTGATCCATACTGATTACTGCTTTGCTATGGCCCTCATACAATTTGCTTGGCGCACCGGTTGAAATATTCCATTGAATGGCGTTGACACCTGTTTTACCTGTAATAAAAGATTTATCGTCTTTGGTCAGGAGCAATTCATTTTTCAGGCGAAGAAAGCGTGCTATGCGATGTTCCCAGTAATTATCTTCATTGTAGTTGATGCCACCTTTGTCTTGCTCCTGTAATGCCCCCTGGTATCTTTTCGTGATTTTGCCCGAAGCAGTTTCCATGGCCCAGGCAGTCATGTTATCAGACGCTACAAGAATTTCTTTTTCATCCAGCGAGAGTACAATTTCGTTAACAGTTGCGAAGTCCGGTAGTTTGTATGAAGCCACAGCTTTTGATGACACAGAAAATTTGGATAGCGTACTATCGGTTGCTGCAAATACATTCAATCCATCTTTTGAAACGGACAATCCGCGGAGATAGTCAACCTCTTCGCCGTAGGTTTTGACAAGTGTACCGCTGGTCAGATCGTATTGAGATAACTTGTCGTTATGTGAAAGTTTGAAAAGGTATTTATTATCCGGACTGAATTTAAGGTACGTGCCGCAGCCTCCGCACCAGCCTTCCGCAGGTTTTAAGGTATATACCAGTTCCCAGTTTGATGTGCGGTATACGCTGGCTGTTTTATTATCTTCTCCGATTGCCAGCCATTTCCCGTCGTTACTGTATTCTAAGCTGATGCCATATTGCGAACCCTGGTCTGCGTTCACAGGAATACGCTTCAGTAACTTGCCTGCAGGGATGCTATAGATAGAAGCTGAATCAGGGTAACCAGCATATATGAATGACTTGCCATCCGGATTAAAAGCAACATCGGTGATATACGTTTCACTTTTGGGAGAAGTAAAAATTTCTTTACCCGTTAAAATATCCCATACACGGGCGGTTCCGTCGGCACTGCTGGTTGCGAGGTATTTGCCATCCTGACTGAAAGATAAACCATTCACGGTATGCTCATGTCCCATCAGACTACGGATCTCCATGCCTGTCTGGTAGTCCCACAGCTTGACTGTTTTATCGCGGCTGCCGGTAGCTGCAATCTTTCCGTCAGGACTTATCGCTACAGCTTTTACAGCAGCAGAATGTCCCTTTTGAATCACCGTTTCAAGTTTTGTGATTGGCGTCTGTGCAAATAAGTTTTTGCAGAAGAAAAAAGTTAAAAACACAAATAACGATTTCATATTAATATACATCTATTTTATGTGGAAGTAAGTTAGAGAAAAGATTTGAAATGCCTGGTATTCAATGTATATCCGAAGAATAGAAATAAATATTTTTCAGGCCTTATACCGCTACTGATTATTTTTTAAAGTATTTTAGTTATAAATCGAAAAACAATATGCATTACATACTTTTGCTTTCACATTCTACTTTGCGCTGGGCAGTTCTTGCAACCGTGCTTTTTACACTTGTCCGCAGTTATTATGGTTGGCTGGGCAACAAACCGTTTACAGGTACCGATCATATGTTGCGTATTGTAACACTTTCGGTTGTTCATATACAGGCATTGATCGGAATTGTTTTATATACCATCAGTCCGGTGATCAGATATTTTTTCAGCAACTTCAAAGAAGCCGTTCATGATAAAGAATTCCGGTTTTTCGGTATGGAACATTCGCTTATGATGATCACGGCTGTTGTTTTAATTACTGTTGCCTCCGTTAAAAGTAAGCGTAAATTAACCGACCAGGGAAAATTCAAAACGATGGCAATCTGGTTTACAGTTGCGGTGTTGATTATTCTCTTTTCAATTCCATGGAATTTCGGCACCATCACAGCAAACAGGCCGTTGTTCCGTGGGTTTTGATTCAATCATTTAATTAGTCGTTTATGCAGATAAAGATCAGGAAAAAAACTAAACATAAATTGCGAAAGCCAGGCCTATCACCCGGCGAGCTGAGTGGTTTTGAACATACAAACGAATCGGAAGATGCGGAAATTTCCCTGATCCGTTTCAGCGAAACAGAAATTGAGGAATGCAAGGTTGCTTCTGTTGATGACATGGTTGTGCCTGCTGCAGACGATAAACAGGTGTATTGGTATAACATTGACGGTGTAAACAACCCCAACCAGTTGTTGCAGATAGAAAAGAAATATAACCTGCACCCCTTGCTGATGGAAGATGTTGCCAGCGCCGAACAGCGGCCCAAGATGGATGATTACGACAACTGTTTATTTTTAACAGCAAAAATGATCCGTGCAGATGAAGCCTCAGAAAGTATTTATGCCGAGCAGGTCAGTTTTGTCGTTTTCAAAAATCTGATCTTGTCCTTTCAGGAAAAAAATAAAGCAGGTGATGTCTTTGATCCTAACAGAGAACGACTGCGTCTGAACAAAGGCCGGATGCGTCGCATGGGTAGCGATTATTTATTGTACAGCTTATTGGATACCATTGTCGATCATTATTTTGTGATTATGGAATATGTTGGCGACAAGCTTGAGATCATTGAGCAGGAAATGTTGTCAAATCCGGCTCCGGAGAAATTAAAAGAATTATATAAATTCAGAAGAGAGTTAATTTATTTACGCAAATCTGTCTGGCCGCTGCGCGAAGTAATTGTTAAGCTTGAACGTGATGAATGCTGCATGATCAGCGAAGAGGTAAAGCCATTCCTGCGCGATGTTTACGATCACACCATACAAGTGATTGAAACGGTAGAATCAACCCGCGATATCCTTTCCGGCATTGTAGATGTTTATCTGTCTTCAGTAAGTAACCGAATGAATAGTGTAATGAAAGTGCTTACCATCATATCAACGATTTTCATGCCGCTGGCATTTATTACTGGTTTGTATGGAATGAATTTTGACAATATGCCCGAACTGCATAATCCAAATGGCTATTATGTTGTTATTGGGGTTTGTGTTGGCATTGCAATTGGAATGATCGCGTATTTCCAGCGGAAAAAATGGTTGTAAAAAATTCATCCCATGTAAAAAGCGGTTTACATGGGATGAATCAATTATTATTCGACATCAAGAATTTCAATGTAATAATAAAGCGTAGCATCAGGAGCGATTTGCCCGTCTACACCTTTTTTTCCATGGCCTAAGTGAGGGGGAATAATACAGTAGAATTTCTCACCTTCGCTCATGTGTTTTACAATTTCATCCAAACCATCGATAAAATTGTTTTTATCAACCTTGAAAGAAATCGGTTTACCAAGTTCATTTGATTCAACCACTCTTCCTGTTTCTGATCTTCTGGCATAAACAAATTTCACTGTTTGCATAGAAGTGGGATGGACGCCGTTACCGGGTCTTATAGAGACGTATTTAATACCATTAGCAGTTGTTAATGTATCAGCAGCTGAAGCAGTGAAGGCAGTTAATATAAAGCCTCCGATAAGAAGAATTGGGAGTAGGAACTTTTTCATATGATTCGATCAGTTTACATTTCGTGTTTGAACATTTACTTGGTGGATTTAACGTTTACAATTGTTAAGACGTTATTTAACATTTGTAAATAATCTTACATTAAAACTGGTCAAAAATGATTTAAATGGGGTTTTAAAATTACCCCAAAAGTACATGTGGGTATTCAAATTATCGAATTCTATCAATCTTTAAAAATAGGTGTTTGAACATTTAAATGCAGTTTTTAAGGTTTGAGGAGCATATTGGAGTACATCGATCAGGATTTTGGCGGGTATAAAAAATGATTTATCTAACCAGATCAGACATTAAAAAAAGCGTCTCTTTTATAAAGAGACGCTTTTGATATCGGCAGAATGAATTAAAGTTTATTTAATATCAACGATTTCAATGTAAAAATATAAGGTGGAATTAGGTGCAATTAAGCCTTCAACGCCCTTTTTACCATAACCAAGTTCCGGAGGAATAATGCAGTACCACTTTTCGCCTTTACTCATTTGTTTCACTGCTTCGTCCCAGCCCGGAATAACTTCATGATTGTCTACCTGAAATTTGAACGGTTTACCACCCGTATTAGTCTCAACAACTCTGCCGGTTGAAGATAAACGGCTATAAATAACCTTAACGCTTTGTCCGGCAACCGGATGAATGCCATCGCCGGCCTTTACACGAATATATTTAATACCACCTGCAGTGGTTAATGTGTCGCTTGCAGAAGCGTTTATACCGGTAAGCAACAACGCTCCGATACAGAATAGTGCTGAAAGGATTTTTTTCATGGTTTGTAAGTTGGTTAATATTGTTTTAACGGTGACGATCGTTTTTCGTTCCGGCCAGTTCATCTCTATAATATTAAGAAGATTTATTTCAGGAATTAAAAAAAACTCAGGATATTGAATAGAGTAACAAAAGAGGGAATTTTTATGACAACACGTATTGAAAAGGACACGATGGGTGAAGTAGCCGTACCAGCGGATAAATACTGGGGGGCACAAACACAACGTTCCATTGATAATTTCAAGATCGGCGGACTGTCTACACACATGCCCATTGAAATCATATATGCCTTTGCTATTTTGAAAAAAGCGGCTGCGCAGACGAATCTAGAACTGGGTGTATTACCAAAAGATAAAGCGGAAATCATTCAAACGGTTTGCGATGAAATTATTGCCGGCAAACTCGATGATCAGTTTCCATTGGTTGTATGGCAGACCGGTTCGGGTACGCAAAGCAATATGAATGTAAATGAAGTAATCGCGAATCGTGGGCACGTATTGCTGGGTGGAAATCTGACAGATGAAAAAAAACATATACATCCCAATGACGATGTAAACAAATCACAATCTTCGAACGATACCTTCCCGACGGCCATGCATATTGCCGCATATACCATGCTAATACATTCGACTTTAACGGGAATGGAGCAATTGCGGCAGACATTAAAAAATAAATCAGAACAATTTTCTGCCATCGTAAAAATTGGTCGTACGCATTTCATGGATGCAACGCCTTTAACCTTAGGGCAGGAGTTTTCCGGCTATGCTGCACAGCTGGCTTATGCGCAGCAAACCATTCAACATACTCTGAAGCATCTTGCAGAACTGGCGCTTGGCGGTACAGCCGTGGGTACGGGCATCAATACACCGGAAGGGTATGATGTACTTGTTGCGAAACACATTGCCGTTCTTACAGGACTTCCTTTTGTTACTGCACCTAATAAGTTTGAAGCATTGGCTACACACGATGCCCTTGTGGAGGCGCATGCCGCATTAAAAACTGCTGCGGTTAGTCTGATGAAAATTGCCAACGATGTGCGCATGCTGGCATCAGGTCCGCGCTGCGGCATCGGGGAAATACTCATTCCGGATAATGAGCCCGGCTCATCAATCATGCCGGGTAAAGTAAACCCTACACAGGTAGAAGCTATGACCATGGTTTGCGCGCAGGTCATGGGAAATGATGTTGCCATTGGTATCGGCGGATCCATGGGGCATTTTGAACTGAATGTTTTTAAGCCGGTGATCATTTATAACTTTCTGCAATCCGCACGTTTGCTCGGGGATGCGTGCCGCTCATTCAATGAAAAATGTGCCGTTGGTATTGAGCCCAATCACAAACGTATTCAGCAGAATTTAGAGAACTCGCTGATGCTGGTTACGGCATTGAATACACATATAGGTTATGATAAGGCCGCGCAGATTGCAAAGCATGCACATAAAAATTCGCTTACCCTGAGAGAGGCAGCTTTGGCTTTAGGCTATGTA
>NZ_JBQCDF010000085.1:0-4208 GCF_051961495.1 Cytophaga sp.
ATCAGGAGCGCAGGTGAGCATTATGTTATTTTAGCTACGAAGAAAATACCTAATGAATTTATTCTAATTGGATAGAGCGCACTGACTCCGGAGGAGTCACACCTGTATAGCAATAGCAGACCTCTCTCAACTACGACCCCAGCGGGGTTGCACATTCTATCCTTTGGTCAGCAGAACAACAAGTGGTTGGCAGTTTACGTGAGCAATCGGCAGTTTGCAATATTGAACACACAACACGTAAACGTGCCAAACCACGGATGAAACAGGATTGTTTGCCGTGTTTTGGCACGTTTATGCCCCGCTGAACTTTTATAATAAGAAATGATCTATACCGGCATAAACTGCCAACCACCTGGGAATGATTGTATTTTTTTAATCTCCGTCACATAAATGTGACGGTCCGCCGCGGCGGATAACTGAGCGGCTCTTATTTAAAGAACTGCTCGGCTTTCATTGCCGTTGAGCTTTAGCCAACGGTTTTTATAGGCACAAGTAAAACCTTGCGCCAGCCTATCAATTCATAATCTGCAGATAATTCTGTAAAACCCTGCCGGTCGTTTTTTCTGTGAAGGTATAAAAATACACACCTGAGCCGATCTTGTTACCCTTGTTGTACGTGCCTTTCCAGTCGTTGCGGTAATTGTCCTGTTGAAAGACCACATAGCCGGTTTCATCTGAGATTACCAGCTTGTTTTCAGATTCGATATCCGTGTTGGCAATCACCAGCGCATCGTTGAGGCCGTCGTTGTTGGGTGTCATCACTTCGTTCGCTTTCAGTTCCGGAAGTTTGAACGGAGCTTTGACGGTAATATATACATATGCGATATCCGAGGTAAGACCGGCTGCATCCGTAACGGTGTAGCCTATTTTATCCGTACCTACGAAGCCGTCAAACGGACGTATGCTGAGGATGCCATCCGGATTAATGGTAAAGGTACCCAGGGAAGTGGAATAATATTTTTTCTGCAGGCCGGTGTTTTCCATGTCAATATCGGTTTGTGCGGAATTAATCAGGTCGGTCATGCCGAGATCATTTTCAAGGATGTTGATGGTTGTATCCTGGCCCATCACAATGGTGATGGAGTCGTTAGCGGCTACAGGCGCCAGCTTCTTAGGAACAATCCTGAAAGTATAGATCGAATCAAAACCGGTATAGTTATTGGTTGCCGGAATGGTTACCGCGACAGAGAAAGTGCTGGGAGTGCTGTAAGTTGTAACCTGTGCATTGTTGAGGCTTGCAACATCGGTGCCGGTTAATTGTGTAAAAGTTAGTGCGCCGTCGGTGTTTTGGCTTGTGGTAATGGTACCGCTGATATTGGTCAGGAAAGCATTGTTGCCGATCAGAATTTTCGTTGGAGCTTTGTTGATGAAGAAACTGGTTGTAACAGTTTCCTGCTTGTAAATGCCGCCGGCTGCCTGTGTTGCTGTAACGGTAATCATATTGTTTGGTGATGGTCCGGCGCAGCTGATGTGTACACTATCGCCGGATACCAATTGCGCGCAGGTAGCAGGTGAAACACTGTAAGTAATGGCGGATGCTGTATTTTTAGAGTAGGCAGTGAGTTTGAAATCTGCATCGCCATAGGTTTTGCTTGATATGGGATTGATGTATAAGTTAGGCGAAATCGGGTCGATGACTGTAAATGTATATACCTGGGAGTAATTACATTGACCATATGTATATTGAAGTGTAAATGTCCAGCTGCCTTTTGTTGTTGGTGTGCCTGAAAGTACGTTGTTTGTCATGGTAAGGCCGGGAGGAAGATTCGCAGGGTTTACATAGTATATTGCGCCTGGTCCCGTTATGCTGGCGGTAACCGTTTGGCTGTATGGCAGGTTTGTGACAGCAACCGGTAATGGTGAAAATTTGATGGGTGGGTTGATAATAGGGTTGCCAGTGATAACTCCATTACTGGTAGCGGCAATTCCATTGCAATATTTAATAATGGTGCCATTATTGGTTAAGGTTCTTGGTGTGAATTGGGTATTGTCAATTACAGTAATGGTAACCCCGGATTGAACGGTAATGTTGTTGGCCTTTATCGAATTTTTTGAAGTATTATAATCGCCTGTAAAAACAGCATCCATATCCAGTGTAGGTTCTCCATTGCTCCAGCTGCTGCCATTCCATATGGTTGGCGGCGGAAGTACTTTAATGGTATAGCTGAATGGTGTTTCACAACTTGCCGCATCCCTGATTGTAAATACTACTGTGTAACTCGTAACCGTTTTGGGTGTTCCTGTGATCTGAACCATATTACTGGTCTGGGGAATCATGCTGGCAGTGAAGTCAGCAGGGGCAGAGGTTGAGCTGATTAATGTGTATGGAGCGGACCCGTTTGATAACGTAAGACTGTTGTATGAATAGCTTGCATTTTGATTGCCGGATGGCAAGGTTGTAGCGGAAATTTTTATAGCCGGGCATTCATAAATAGAGACATAATTCACTGTGCCTGCAATGGCAGCGTTTGCTGTGTATATATTTGTTGCCGGGGAAGAAGTGATCAGCGGATTCCAGGCACCGATTTTGCCCGTAGCGGATAATGCTATTTGTGGTGCAACAAACGTATTGCCTGCAGGTAAAGGCTTAATCAGCGTAAGATCTGCTGTAAATGCATTATTGGAATTTACTATCCAGGCACCGATACCACTGTGTGGAATAACTACATTCGGTTCAGCAGCGTTATAGCGGGCGCTTAATACCAAACCCGCGCTGTTTGTGATATTCGAAAAATCGATCGCTTTCATTGCGGTATTATCCCCAACAGGAAATGTTTGTGTGCCGGCCCCGCTGCTGTTTTTCAGCACGCCGGTACCATCGGTCCAGATCCAGCCGGTAACCGCGGTGCCATTGTTATAAACCAGACTATCGTTTATACCTTTATAGACAAGATCATTTGTACCCAGTTTGAGTGTTGTTTTCAGTTCCAGTCTTTTTGAAACCGTTGCGACATCTCCGCTATTAAAACTCTGTCCGGATATTTTTTTTGAACCCGAACCACCGATGCTTAATGTTGCATACCCGTTTGAAGGAACAACCGTTTGGCCATCCGCTCCTTCATAACTTACAATACTGTAACCGCCTGCGCTTATATCGCTGTAGAAGATATCCAACATGTTGGAAAGCCCTTTTAAAATGAGTTTTTGAGTTTTATTAAGGGCGGGTGCATGCATTATTTTCGAGTTCAATCCAGCGTCTAACTTCCCCACAATGGTAAACGTAACATTGCCGGTACCAAAGTCAATGTCAGTGTCGGATGATCCGCTATACATTGTTAAATCGTTGAAAGAAATGGTAATAGAAGCACTTGGTGCATTTACAATTAAATGGCCTCCTGATTCAATGACCAGATTGAACGTTGGGAAATTCACATTGCTGGAAATGGTAACAGTTACACCAGCACCAATGATCACATCGTCACCAGCAGCTAGACTAGTAGTACTAGGAATACCACTGGACCAGATTCCTGGTGTATTGAAATTTCCACTTTGAATTGCTTTAGTATTTGCTGCAAAAGATCTATTTGAAGTGAATATGATAAGAAAAGCAAAAATGCTTTTCAGGAGTGTAGAAGAAATATTACGGTTCATAGGGGTATATAATCTAGTCAGCTAAAATGTAACTCCTTACAAGAACCGGCATGTTATTCAGTCATGGGGTAGCTGCAGAATAACCGGGAAAACCGGCTTTATGAAAAGCTGCATTTGAGCATTTAAATATACGGTTTTTAAAGGGCTCGGGATAGGGCAACAGCGACTTTTTGCTTCGGTTCAATTGTCTGAACCGCTGATTGACCTGATTTTTATGGTTTTACTGATGTTTTTGTTTTTACAGCGGGATCGTTAGGCTATGTAACTTAAACGATATACCTAATAAATTCTCCATAGTTGGCTAGAGTGCGTAGACTCCGGAGGAGTCACACCTGTATAGAAATAGTACACCTCTCAAACCACGACCCCAGCGGGGTCGCACATTTTTAATCTCCGTTACATAAATGTGTCGGTCCGCCGCGGCGGTTAGCTGAGCAACTCTTATTAAAAGATCAATCAGCTTTCATGGCCGTTGTGCTTTAGCCAACGGTTTTAGGTTAATAACAAATGTGCCGGATAACATGTGCGACCCCGCTGGGGTCGGAGTAGGATTGCATATGTTTTGCTATAAAGCTGTGACCCCGCTGGGGTCATTTCTAATCAGGAGCGCAGGTGAG
>NZ_JBQCDF010000086.1:0-3837 GCF_051961495.1 Cytophaga sp.
ATTATAAAATCATGGGACGTGTACTGGGGCTTCTGGGGCCTTGCGTTGCGCTTGCAGTGGTATTGCTGCTGAGATAATGGATGTGTGGTTTTGATAAGCCTGTAAAATTTGATTTAATTACACAAAATTCTCCTCATGAAATGCCCTATTTGTTTTACAGTACTGTTGCTATTGCTCAGTCCTTTTTTGAATTATAATACCTATGCCCAACAGGATACTTCCAAAGAAGTACCTGATGGAACAACCGGTTTGTTGCTTAAAGTGAATCCGGATGATTACCTGAAAAAGAAAAACCAGCCTAATGAGTTTGAAGGGACCTATTCAACCATGCGGGTTGGCTTTGGTTATATAGGCGATGCAGCAACGTATGTGCAGAGTTCTGTATTCAAACAACAAATGGATTCGTTGGGAGAATCTGTAACCGCAAAAATGATGACCCGGGATTTCAGGCTCATGGCCAGCGGTGTATTTAAAGTTAAAAGGGATCTTGCATGGAAGGCTGGTTTCATGTACGACGGTGATAAAAAGATCTGGCTGCTTCGCGAAACGGGTATTACGCTTGGTGTACCGGAGCTGTTCGGACATATTTTTGTCGGCCGAACCAAAGAGGGTTATTCCATGGTTAAAGTAATGAACGGTCACTCTCCGTGGACGGCAGAAAGGCAGATGGCCCTTGATGTTATTCCAATTCTGGCAGATGGTATCAAGTATTTTGGCCATCATCCCAAAACAAGAGTCTTCTGGAACCTTGGATACTTCAATGATTACTTTTCTAAAAAACAGAGTTTCTCAACGTACGAATGGCAGACAGATGCCCGGGTAGGATGGCTGGCGTTTTATAATCAGGAAAAAAGTAAGGTGCTTCATATTGCAGGTAACTACCGCTATGGAAAACCAAACGATGGAAAGATCGCATTGAAGTCGCGGCCGGAGTCAAATCCGGTTCCGTACATTATTAATACAGGTACTTTTTCAGCAGACTATTCCATGCATATAGGCGGAGAAATATATTACAGCACTGGCCGTGTATTGATGGGATCGGAAATGATGGTGCATCAGTTTCATTCCCAATCGGCAGCGAACCACCAGTTTTTTGGCGGCGACGTTGTGTTCACTTATCTCCTGACGAAGACGAAGCGTCCATACATAACCAAAGGAAGTATCTTTGGCTTTGTGCCTGTTCGTAAATCAGTTTTTAAAGGTGGCATAGGTGAATGGGAAGCCGTGCTTCGTTTCTCTTACCTGGGTCTGGATGATGGTTTGATTCAGGGCGGTACATTCTATCGTATTACGCCAATGGTGAACTGGTATATATCAAAGGCGGTACGTATGGAGTTTATCTACGGCTACGGTATTCTTGAAAGATATGGATTGAAAGGATCATTGCAGATTTTCCAGGCACGTCTGCAGTTGACGGTATTGTAAAGTTATTGAATGAGACTGGAAAGTAATTTTATTCTTAAAGGGATAGAAGTGAATTGGAAATAATTATGAATTATGAATTCATAGACATGTTGAAGAGAAAAATGGATGCCATAATCCACAGCAAGTAGAATAAATAGTATAAAAGTACACTATGTCAATAACAAACGAAGCTGAACTAATAGGAATGCAAAAGGCGAGTGAAGCCGTTGCCTATACACTGAAGAAAATGTGTAGCTATGCACAACCCGGCATGACAACAAAGGAGCTCGATAACTATGGCGCAAAGATTCTTTCCGGTTTCGGTGCAAAGTCTGCACCATTTGCTACCTACGGTTTTCCGGGCTGGACATGTATCAGCGTGAACAACGAATTCTGCCATGGTATTCCTTCAGACAAGCGGATTTTGCAGGAAGGTGATTTGATTAATATTGATGTATCAGCAGAACTCAACGACTTCTGGTCGGACAACGGCAGCTCCTTTGTACTTGGCGAAGATATTCATCAATATCAAAAACTCGTGAATGTTTCAAAAGAAATTCTGCATAAAGCAATTTATAATATTAAAGGCGGTGTGCTGATTTCAGATATTGGTCACTTGATTGAAACCGAAGCGAAGAAGCACGGCTACAAAGTAATTAAGAATTTGACTGGTCATGGTGTCGGCAGAGGGCTGCATGAAGAGCCGCATGAAATAGCCAACTACAGAGATGTATTCAATCGTAAGCGGTTCAGAAAAAATTCTGTCGTAGCCATTGAAACTTTTATCTCAACAACTTCAACCTATGCGGAGACAACAAACGATGGCTGGACAATGGTTGGTAACAGAGGCGGTTTCATGGCACAGCATGAGCATACAATCGTTGTTACAGACGGTGAACCGGTGGTGTTGACAGCAATGAACGAGATCTGGAATTGATGTCAATATAATTAATTGAATCTATTGATTACTTCCGGATGAAGTATTGATAGTAACTTTAAAAAATATTTACTTTGCTTATTCGTTAACTTTTTCAAACATCGTTTTTATGGATTACTTTTGGTTATACGACCTGCCCTTGGTATTGTCTTTTTCAATTGTTGTTGGTTCAATGACCCTCTTTTCCATTGCAGGTATTTTTATATTAAAACCTTTTGTTTCAAAATGGTGGGAGGGCCATGACAACAATGATCAGATTGCCTTTTACCTTTCTGCGATAGGTGTTTTCTACGGTATCACGCTGGGTTTGCTGGCAGCAGGTGTCTGGGAAAATTTTGAAGATGCGGAAGAAAAAGTATTGATGGAGTCATCTGCGATCAATGCGTTATACCGTGATGTGACAGCTTTCCCTGAACCGGAGCGGGAAATACTGCAAAAGAAATTAGCATATCATTTAGAGTACATTATTAACGTGGCATGGCCTTTACATAATAAAGGTATTGCTAAAACAGACGGAACCCAGATCCTGACAGACTTTCATCAAACACTTTATTCTTTCGAACCCAAAACAAAAAGAGAAGAAATTGTCATGGCGGAAGCACTTCGTCAGTTTAATAAAATATCAGAATTACGACGTTTGCGATTGAGTTCGGTAAAACAAGGCATGCCAGGTATCGTGTGGGCAATGATTTTAGTTGGCGCAGCTATCACCATTGCCATCTGTTGGCTGTTTAATATTCCGAGCCTGCGCATGCATCTTATTCTGAATAGTCTTATTGGCATTGCGGTAGGTTCATTGGTATATTTAGTGTTGATGCTTGATTATCCATTCAGAGGAGTCTTGTCCGTATCATCGGAAGCTTACCAGGAAGTGTTGGAACATTTGGTTAGATAATAAAAATATCGTTTCAGAGGGTTTAATACCATTGGTGTTAAGCTCTTTTTTTTAGATGTTTTGTCTAACAGATTTTTACTGATTACCTTGAGAAAGTAAATGAATATACAGACATGCTTCGTCAGGAAGCACTTTGTAATTAATGGTTGATCAAGCTATGAAATATCAAGTAGATAAAAATCAAATCGATTCGTATATACACAATATTGATAAGCGCAGGATTGCTGTGTTTGCTATTTTAACGCTTGTTATTTTGTCTATGCAGGCATGGATTGCATATAGTCTCAATAATACTTTTCCTTTCTGGCTTGTTATTATTATAACGGTTATTATTTTATCGGCAATTTATCTTGGACTAAGATTGGCAAATGATAAATTGAAAAAACTTTCCAATGGACAGTATTTTATTGATAATACATCATTGAAGTTTGAAGATGCGGAAGGTTTGATCAGAGAATTTAATTTTACTGAAATAGCAATCATTCATAAGAAGTATTCAGGTACATTAGTTGTAAAAGATAGCGGTTTAACAAAATTGAATTATTTTTTTCCTAAACGAACCAATCCATACCAGCCCGGAGAACCGAACATTATATTTATT
>NZ_JBQCDF010000087.1:0-2124 GCF_051961495.1 Cytophaga sp.
CATTGATATTATGAAATTACGGATTATATATATGGGTACGCCTGAATTTGCAGTACCCAGCATGGAATTACTGATTGAACAGGGCTTTGATGTGGCCGCTGTTGTGACTGCTCCGGATAAACCTGCCGGCAGAGGACTAAAGATTCAGTATTTAGCTGTAAAGGAATCTGCATTAAAACACAACATACCAGTATTACAGCCTGAAAAGCTGAAGGATGAGACCTTCATAGAAGAACTAAGATCTTACCAGGCCAATTTATTTATTGTCGTTGCATTCCGCATGCTGCCTGAAATTATCTGGCAAATGCCTGCTGTTGGTACATTTAATCTGCATGGTTCATTACTGCCGAAATACCAGGGCGCTGCTCCTATCAATTGGGCCATTATTAACGGTGAGAAAGAAACCGGCTGTACAACTTTTTTTCTCAAACACCAAATCGATACGGGCGACATTTTGTTGCAGGAAAAAATTGCAATAGAAAATGATGATACATTTGAAACCGTTTATAACAAACTGAAAATAATCGGTGCAGATCTGGTACTTAAAACGGTACGCATGATTGAATCTGAAAATTATATGGCTATACCGCAGCAAGGTACACCCATACATGCACCAAAGATTTATAAAGAAACCGGGTTAATCGATTGGAACAAATCATGTATTGCCATCAACAACCTGATCCGTGGTTTGAATCCCTTTCCTTCCGCCTGGTTTGTTCATCAGGACAAGAGTATAAAAATATTTAAAGCATCAGCGACTGTACAATCAACAAATGTTGTAGCAGGAACGATTGTTTCAGATAATAAATCATTTGCAAAAATTGCGTGCGCCGACGGCTGGCTGAACTTACTTGAAATTCAAATGGAAGGAAAAAAACGCATGCTTATTCAGGATTTCTTAAAAGGAAATAAATTATGATTCATTCTATTATTATTGCTCAATCTCAAAACCGTGTCATCGGAATCAACAATACTCTGCCATGGCATTTACCGGCAGATCTCAAACGATTTAAAGCTATAACCATGGGGCACCACATGATCATGGGCAGAAAAACATATGAATCTATCGGTAAGCCTTTACCAGGACGCACAAGTATTGTTATTACCCGTAATAAAGACTTACAGTACGAAGGTTGTACCATGGCACATTCCCTGGAAGAAGCATTTAAAATTGCTGAACGCAATAATGAAACAGAAGCTTTTATAATTGGTGGTGCAGACCTGATCAAACAATCTATTGATAACTGCAATAAATTATATCTTACCACCATTCACCAGGATTTTGAAGGTGATACTTTTTTAAATGAACTATCATCTGATTGGAAAATCATTGAGCACGCAGATCATACACCGGATGAAAAAAATCTTTATTCATATTCTTTTATTACGTACGAAAAATAATCACTGGAGATCATTTTATAATTAAATCTCCAAGGTTTTTAAAACCTTGGAGATTTCGTTTTTTTAATTCTAATAATCCCCGCAAGACAAACTACCTAAGGATATACAACTTCCCCCAGTCGTGCTTAAATGCTTTATCACCTGCATTCTCCCGATGCTCAAAGATTTGGGTATCGTCTTTGATGATTACCCTGTACAGGTAAACGCCATTGGCTAAGCGGTCTCCGTATTGATCTGTTCCGTTCCATGCATATTCAGAAATATTATTACCGATATGAATCGGCCCAAGTTCTTCTTTAAAAATTTCTTTTACCACAATTCCTGAAACGGTCATAATCTGGATTTTCAGATCTGATGGAACTGTTGTACCTGACAAGGTAAATACAAAGCGTGTGCTTGTTGAGAAAGGATTCGGATACGGATAGAAATAAGAAATGGTTGGCTTATTTTCAACCTTGAATGTAATCTTATATGTATTGTTTCCGGCTTTATTTCCTGTCGCATCCTGGCCTTGAACACTGAGTATGTACGTTCCATCGGGTAAGCCTACAGGCTTAATTTCTGCAATAAATGTATTGGTTTTCGATTGCTGTAAACTCCATGACTGCACTATCGGATTGGTCGATGTTATCTGAACAGGGACAGTCTGCCCCGGATATTGTAAAAACAATTTAATACTGGAAGGATCCGTCATTAAAAGATATTTATTGTTATCACGCAATG